>SFMJ01000005.1 GCA_004553095.1 Bacteroidales bacterium | reverse complement strand
TTTTGGCGTACATCTTCGAGAATAAAATCAGCAGCGGGGCAAGAGGGTGCAGTGAGGGTCATATCGACATGCAAGGTCTCATCATCGGGGGTAAAATCGATCTTATAGACCAAGCCGAGTTCATAGATATTTACAGGGATCTCGGGGTCATAGACCGTTTTGAGCATTTCGATAGCCTTTTGGATGATAGAGAACTCATCAGAGGGCTGAATATTATCATTACTTTCCATAGAGAAAAAGAGGCATTAGAACAGAACCGTAAAATCGACGATAGCGCCATGAAGAGAGGCGGTGAAATCGTCTAACTTATAGGTTTTAAGATCGCGAGTGACATCCCACACATAGCCGGCAGAGATCTGGAAACGCTTAAAGAGTTCGACGCCTCCACCGACCTCGAGGCCCAAGGAGACACCCTGACGCGAGAGGATGGGGCAATCGGAATTAGCGACATTGAAATTGATCTGGGGGCCGGCGAAAGCGAAAGGAGCCACGATATTTTCGATGCCGTTGAGGCGGGTATACTTGAAGCGAAGATTGATCGGGAGTTGAATGGTGTGAAGGCGAAGATTTTGGTTACCTACATTATCATCCTTCCAGACCTGCGGTTCGCCGAAATTGCAGATACCGCCGCGATTGGAATACTTCAAGCCGAAATTGACACCGAATCCGATGCCAGGGATCATCACCTCGCACATCACTCCGGCATTGAATCCGGTGCGGAGAGAAGTGGCGAAAAGATCCTGATTCCAGCTATAACTTGAGAAATTAGCGCCGACTGTGGGACCCCAGCGGAACTTTGCAGAAGCGCCGGAGGCCACAATCAGACACATAATGATAGAGATTACGAATTTCTTCATTATCTACGAGATAAGGAAATGATCAGAAGAGATAAGCCAAAGAGATGGTCCAGTAATTGTTCTTAACCTTGATATCATCGGTAACAGCCTCGGCAACACCTGTCCATTTAGCCACATTGTTGATACCGAAAGTATATCCGGCGCCGAGTTGGATATGATTGATGAACTCAAGACCGATACCGAGGTCCCAACCCCATTGAGTTGTCTTGGTGTTCTTATAGCCATCCTGATTACCGAACTTGAAGGCTACGCTCGGACCGGTATAGACGTAGGGAGCAAGGTATGAGCCTACCACCGGAAGAGAGATCTTATACTTCAAGTGAAGAGGGATTAAGAAGAAATTGCGCACCACCTTCTCCTCGCCGATGGCACCGGCAGGAGTCGGAACTTCAATCTTCGACTCCATGTGAGAATAGAGCAGAGAGATATCAGCACCCAAGCCGAAAGCGGGCAACATATACTCGGCAGTAACACCACCGGTAAAGCCGCAACGATTACTTGAATCGAGATAATCGGCGAGAGTACCGGAATAATGAAGCTCATTGAGGTTCAAACCAACGAGGGGTCCGAAACCGAAACCGGCCTTAGCCGACACACAAGAGACTAATGCAATTGTGATGAAAATGATAAACTTTTTCGTCTTGTTCATAATAAAAAAAGATATATTACACGACAAAATTAAGAAAAATATCTCAAAAATCCTTAACTTTGCCGTATGTTTGCCGAAATAATTGTTCCATTGCCGCTCTATGGCACCTATACCTACCGGATACCGCCCGAAATTCAGGGTGCCGTGCAGGTAGGTTCTCGCGTGCTGGTACAGTTCGGGAAAAAGAAGTTTTACACCGGATTGATAAGCAGCCTCCACAACGAGACTCCCACCTACGAAGTAAAAGATATCGTATCCGTTCTTGACCCGAAACCCTTGGTGAAATATCCACAGCTGAAACTCTGGAATTGGATTTCGGAATACTATCTATGCAGCGTTGGGGAGGTGTATAAAGCGGCAGTACCGACCGGATTGAAGCCGGAGAGCGAGACGATGATATCGCTCAACGAAGAGTTCGGCACGCCGGAGGGGGTGAAACTCACCGAGCGACAAGCCATGGTGGTGATGCTGCTCGAAGAGAAAAAGCGGCTTCGCATCAGCGACATTGAGAAAGAGCTGAAGATTAAGAATGTCACTCAGATAGCGGGTTCGATGCTTGACATGGGCATCATCCATATCGACGAAAAGATAGTAGAGCGCTATCATGCCAAGAGTGAGACCTATATCGAGTTAAACATAGAGCGAGGCGACCAAGAGGGACTCAAAGAATTCTTCGACAAGACACATCGGTCGCAATATCAGGAGAAAGCCTTGATATGCTGGCTCGACCTGTCGGGATGGATGCAGAGCAATCGGCCACTGCTGGATGTGACCCGCAAGCAGCTACTCGACCTGAGCGGGATTTCGGCCGGCATCTTGCGATCGATGATCGAGAAGGGTATCTTCCGTCAAGAGAAGCGCTCGATCAATCGCTTCAATGGCAACGACAGCGTCAAAAGGCAAGACCTTGCCACCCTCTCGCCACAGCAACAGCGAGCCTGCCAAGAGATCACCGAACAGCTACGCAGCAGGCAGAGTGTACTGCTGCATGGGGTCACCGGCAGCGGCAAGACCGAAGTCTACACCCACCTTATCGATCATGTACTAAAGACGGGCAACCAGGTGCTCTACCTTGTACCGGAGATTTCGCTGACCACACAGCTCACCGACCGACTTCGGAAAGTCTTCGGCGATAGGCTCTTGGTCTATCACTCCAAATTCAGCGACAGCGAGCGTGTTGACATCTGGAAGCGGCTCTTGGAGAGCAACGAACCGATGGTGGTGCTCGGGGTACGCTCCTCGGTGTTTCTCCCCTTTGGGCGGTTGGGCTTGGTGATTGTGGATGAAGAGCATGAGAGCAGTTACAAGCAATATGATCCGGCTCCGCGCTACAATGCGCGCGACACAGCGATGGTGCTCGCCTCGATGCATGGAGCGAAAGTGGTGTTAGGCTCCGCCACCCCCTCGATCGAGACCTACTACAAAGCCACAACCGGCAAATATGGGTTAGTGACACTTAGCGAGCGCTACGAAGGGGCAGTTCTGCCGGAAGTCGAGATAATCGACATGCGCGAACAGCGCAAGAAGAAGCAAAATATAGGCACCCTCTCCTCGCCGCTGATCCAAGAGATGAGAGGGGCATTGAGCGACAACAAGCAGGTGATACTCTTCCAGAACCGGCGCGGTTTTGCGCCAGTGGTGGTGTGTCAGCAATGTGGTTGGACGCCGAAATGCGAGAACTGCGACGTGTCTCAGATCTACCACAAATACAACAACATGCTTAAATGCCACTACTGCGGCTACACGCGGGCACTCCCTACGGTGTGTCCGGCATGCGGGCTGAATGGCATTGAAGTGTATGGATATGGCACGGAGAGGATCGCCGAAGAGGTAGGAAAAAACTTTCCCGAGGCGAAGATCTCACGGATGGATCTCGACACCACGCGTAATAAAGATGCCTATCAAGACATCATCGAAGACTTTGCCGCCCATCGCACCGACATACTCGTAGGGACGCAGATGGTGAGCAAAGGGCTCGACTTCGGCGAAGTGAGGATGGCCGGAGTGATCAATGCCGACACCCTTCTGAACTTCCCCGACTTCCGCAGCAACGAGCGTGCATACAACATGCTCGAGCAGGTGGCAGGGAGGGCCGGCAGACGCAAAGAGAAGGGTAAAGTGCTGATACAGACCACCAATCCCAAAGAGAATGTGCTCGAATATGTCAAGGCACACGACTACTCGAGCTACTACCAGAGCGAGATCGCCGAGAGGGAACGATATGCCTACCCACCCTTCACGAAGATCATCAACATCTATCTTCGCAACAAAGATGGGAATATGGTGGATCGTGCGGCAGTAATCTATGCCAAGAAACTGAGAGAGGTGTTTGGCACTCGAGTCTTAGGGCCGGAGAAGCCCTTCGTCGGGAGGATAGCCTTATGGTATATCCAATCGATTATGTTGAAGATCGAGGCAGGAGCCTCGATGAGCAAAGTAAAACAAATCTTACGTCAGATCTATGAGCAGGCGGCGGCATGGTCCGAATTCAAGAGCACACAGATCTACTATGACGTAGACCCGGTATAAAACAACATCCTTATCAAAGGAGATAAAATAAGGAGAAATAAAAGAGATGGAAAACGAACTACACGACTTATTCGACAGGGAGCACTTGTGGCATCCCTACACATCGACCCACGCCCCCCTGCCGACCTATAAAGTCAAAGAGGCACATGGCGCAGTAATCACACTGGCCGACGGGCGCGAACTTATCGATGGGATGTCGTCATGGTGGTGTGTGATCCATGGCTACAACCATCCTGTGCTCAATGCGGCGGCACACGATCAGATAGAGAAGATGTCGCATGTGATGTTTGGGGGTTTGACCCATCAGCCGGCTATCGATCTCGGCAAGCTACTGTTAGAGATACTTCCGCCGAGCATGAATCATATATTTTATGCCGACTCCGGTTCGGTGGCTACGGAAGTGGCGATGAAGATGGCAGTGCAGGCACATGACAATCCGGCGAAGACCAACTTTGCCACGATCCGTCGCGGCTATCATGGCGACACGTGGAATGCGATGTCGGTGTGTGACCCTGTGACCGGTATGCATGGTGCTTTCGGTCCGGCATTGCCGATAAGATACTTTGCCGACTCGCCGAGATGCAGTTTCCACGACGAGTGGGATCCGACAGACTTCGAGCCGATGCGAAAGATCATTAGAGAGCATGCCGACAACTTGGCGGCAGTGATCCTCGAGCCGATCGTGCAGGGTGCGGGTGGTATGAGATTCTACCATCCCCAATACTTGCGAGAATTGCGTCGCGAATGTGATGCCAACGATGTCTTGCTGATCTTCGACGAGATAGCCACCGGCTTCGGGCGCACCGGCAAGCTCTTCGCATGGGAACATGCCGGAGTAGAACCGGACATCATGCTGATAGGGAAAGCGATAACGGGGGGCTATATGACCTTCTCCGCCGTAGCCACCAATCGGCGCACAGCCGAGATGATCTCCGCATCGCAGAGTGGCGTGATGATGCACGGGCCGACATTCATGGGCAATCCCTTGGCATGTGCCATCGCCTTGGCCTCCACCCGACTGCTGTTGCAATCCCCCTGGCAAGAGAGGATCCGACAGATCGAAAGCATCATGAAAGAGCGACTTGCCCCGGCTGTTCAGTTGGACAATGTAGACAATGTCAGAGTGTTGGGAGGCATCGGCGTGATAGAGATGACCCACGATGTGAACCTTGCCGGTTTCCAGAAGCGATGTGTGGAGAAGGGTGTGTGGATCCGGCCCTTCGGCAGGAATGCCTATATAATGCCCCCCTACTTGGCGGTGAGCGACGAGCAGGTGGAGCGACTGTGTGAAGCGCTCATAGAATTGGTGAAAGAAGAGGGATAAGATGGAAGAAACAGAAAGAGAATATCGCCAAATCATCGAACTTCTCAAGGGGGAGAACCGTCTTCGCAACTTGCCGACCGACCGGAGCGAAGAGGGGAGAATCATCGACCTCTGCAGCAACGACTATATGGGTGTGGCTCAGATCTCCGAGCGATGGAGAGAAGACTTTATGTCGGCACATCGGTCGACCCCCTTCACCTCCTCCGCATCGCGACTTCTCGCCAAGCGAGAGAAAGAATATTATGACTTCGAAGCATATCTCGAGCAGGAATATGGCAAGTCGGCACTACTCTACAACTCCGGTTATCATGCCAATGTCGGTGTGGCGTCGGTGCTGAGCGAGGGCAACACGCTATGGGCTACCGACAAATTGGTGCATGCCTCCGCCATCGATGGCATCCGTCTCGGAGGCGGGGAGCAGAAGCGCTGGCGACACAACGATGTGTCACATCTTCGCAAGATACTCGAGGCGGAGCATGAGCGTCGCGATCGGATTATCGTGATGTGCGAATCAGTGTATAGCATGGATGGGGATATCGCCCCACTGAGGGAACTGGTCCGACTCAAAGAGGAATATTCCAAGATGATGCTCTATGTCGACGAGGCTCATGCCATCGGAGTCTTCGGACCGCATGGACTGGGGAGGAGTGTCGAAGAGGGGATACTCGATCGGGTCGACATCCTGATCGGCACATTGGGCAAAGCCGTCGGTTCGATGGGGGCATACGTTATCACCACTCCCCTACTCAAAGAATATCTTATCAACACCTCCCGGAGTCTGATATTCTCGACAGCCATACCTCCGATCAATGTGGCATGGTCGATGGAGATGATGCGCCACCTCGCCGAGATGGATGCCGAGCGATCACATCTTGCGAAGATCGCCGAACGCTTCAGACGTGGCATCGAACGGATCACCGGCGAGTCGAACCCTTCACGCTCCGCCATCATACCACTGATGACCGGAGATGCGCTGCGTGCCATCGAGATCTCGCGCCAACTGGAGCAAGAGGGAATCCTGGCACTGCCGATAAGGAGGCCGACCGTGCCTCCCGGAGGGGAACGCATCAGATTTTCGCTCAATGCCACGCTGAGCGAAGAGGATATCGATAACATACTAACCCGGATCTCAAAAGCATACGAGCGATGAAGATAGAGTTACAGACGCAATCGACACATAACACACGCCTCATCTTGATCTATGCCGGATGGAGTGCGGATGATAGGATAGCCCGACATATCGACCTGCCGGGATGGGATGTTGCCGTGGTCCATGACTACAGCGACTTCACTCTTGACACGTCGATACTGAGCAGGTACTATACGATCTATCTTTTTGCTTGGTCGCTCGGAGTTTATGCCTCGGCGCTGACCCTTCCGGCAGATCGGATCACCGCCGCCTACGCCATCAACGGCACATTGCATCCGGTGGATGAAACTCGGGGCATCTCTCCCGACATCTACTATGGCACCGCCGATCACCTCAGCGAGCGCAACCTCTTGAAATTCAGGATGCGAATGATGCGCGACCGCCGTCAATGGGAAGAGGTGAAGGAGATGTTTGAGCCGGAGAGGAGCGCAGAGAAAGATGGATCAAAGGGTGAGGAAGAAGTGCAGATCAAGGAGCGAATAGAGAATCTTCGTCAGCAACTCTACAATATTGGCGAGGCATCGAAAGAGGGTCGTCCCTTATCATCGCTCCCTTGGGTAAGAGCCTATATCTCAGATGATGACAAGATCTTCCCGGCGGCGTCACAGCAGAGGGCGTGGGGAGAAGATCCCGACGTGGAGAGGGTCGAACTTTATGAAGGTCATTATGTTGACATCGAGCAGATTATCAAGATGGTGATACCCGACCGAGAGAAAGTGTCGGAGAAATTCAGCAAAGCATCGATCTCCTACGATACTCACGCCATCGCGCAATATAGTGCGGCGATCAAGCTTGCCACACAGATAGGAGAGATGAGACCGAAGCCGGGGGGCGAGATCTTGGAGATCGGTTGCGGCACGGGGCTCTTCACCAAAGAATATGCCGATATGCTGCGTCCGGCACACACCACCTTTGTCGACATCACCCCCACCGGGCCCTTCGGCATTGCCCCAACCGAGGAATACTATATCGAAGATGCAGAAGAATGGATCGAAAAGAGGAGTGAAAGATGGGATGCGATTCTGTCGGCATCATGCATCCAATGGTTTGCCGACCTTCCCCGTTTCTTGCATCAATGCAGTCTGCACCTGAAAGAGGGTGGCATCTTGGGAGTTTCCTCCTTCTTGCCGGGAAACATGGAAGAGCTCGATCAACTTCGGCCATCGCCATTGCGCTATGCAAGCACCTCACAATTAGAGGGATGGCTTCAAGCAGACTACGAAGAGATCAAGATCGTAGAAGATGAGATAATCGTGGAATTCGAATCGGTAAGAGAGATGCTGATGCATCTCAAGCACACCGGAGTGGGTGGTTCGGCACCTACAGGCACATTGAGCATCGGCAAGATGAAAGGGATGAATCGCCTCACCTACCGTCCCGTCTACATAACAGCTCGCAAAAAAGGGTGATAAAGAACGCGCTCTTACTTTTGGTGTCGGAGTTGGAGGAAGTCGTTATAGTCTTTGATGTGGTCGTCGGCTGAGAAGAAGTCGGAGGTCATGACCAAGGCAACGGCGCCCGATGAGAAATCATCGAGGGTAAGCCAAATGCCGGGCTGGATGAGGAGTCCGACGTATGGATGGTTAAGGAGAACCGTGCGACGATTCACACCATCATCGAGAGTAACCGAAAAGCTACCGGAAGCTGCGACGATAAACTCCAGAATCTCCTTATGTGCGTGACCGCCACGGCTTTCGCCCCCCGGCACATCATATATAAAGAACGTCCTCTTCAGGTCGAAAGGGAGAGTCGTGTTTGACTCCACGACAGAGAGATTGCCGAGGCGATCGCTCGGGTGTCGTTCCAACTTGATCAGCGTACAGTCATCGATAGTTTTCATGATTCCGGGGAATAAAGTTTTAGATAGAGATCGCGGTCTACGATATAGTCAGCCTCATCATACTTGGTGGAGCTGAGCACCAAGACTACGGCATTGGTAGAGAAATTGGTAAGTTCGCGCCAAGTCATCGGAGGGATATAGACACCGAAGAAAGAACGATTGAGAGTAAAGGACTGTTGACACTCCGGGGTATCGACGATAACGTCGAACGAGCCGGAAAGGGCGACGATAAACTCGGCATTGCGATGATAGGCATGGCCATCTCGTCCGCCGCCACCCGGCACATCATAAATCCAATGGCAACGCTCCACGGCGAAAGGGATATCGCGCAACTGCTCGATCACGGCGAGATTGCCTCGAGGGTCGAGATGCTGGGTGAGTTCGATGATATATGGTTTGGACTTGGGCATAACTATAGAAAATTCCTGTAAACTACAAAAAATCACTTGGTAAGGCTCTTATCGGAAGTGTCGACCGGATCGAGAGGATCGGAAGAATCGTCATTACGGAGATCGATTTGGATTCGGACAGATTCCTCATGGATGATGCCGAGGAGTCGGTTCATAAACTCGGGAGAGAGGCCATGTCGGGCAGCATCTTCGACGCGACGAGCTATGAGCTGGTTGTATCGTTGTTGCTGCACGACCGGAATATTACGGCTTAACTTGAGGCGGCCGATGCTACGCGCCACCTCCATACGCTTAGCCAAGAGCGCCACGAGTTGAGAATCGATACGGTCGATATCCTCGCGAAGTAGAGCGAGCATATCTTGCGCATCCTCATTATGTCTGCGAGATATATCCTTTAGGATAAGAGCGAGTTGAGCGGGGGTGACCTGCTGAGAAGCATCGCTCAGAGCAGCATCGGGGTTGCAATGCGACTCGATGAATAGGCCGGCGAAATTCATATCCATGGCCCGGCGGCAGAGTGGCGAGATCAGGTCGCGACGTCCGGCGATATGGCTCGGGTCGCAGAGGATCTGCAGGTTGGGGATGCGGCGTTTCAGTTCGATAGGGATACGCCACATCGGACGATTGCGATATATCTGTTCATCGTAGGCGGCAAAACCGCGATGTATGGCGGCGATGCGACGAATGCCGGCGGCATAAATGCGTTGAATCGCACCGATCCAGAGTTCGATATCAGGATTGACCGGATTCTTGACAAGTATGGTAATCACATCACGCTGCTGGGCGGGAAGATCGGCGAGGATGTCGGCGATATCCTGAACTGCGAAGGGATTGGTGACCGTGCGGGCGCCGAGCCAGAAGGCGGAGATTCCGGCGCGGAGAGCGGCACGAATATGAGCCGTGGTAGCCACCTCGATGATAGGGAGGAGTCCGAAGCGATGTTTCACCTCCATAAGCCAGGGAAGTCCCTTTGCGCCGATACCCTCAAACGAACCGGGCTTCGTGCGAGGTTTCCAGATGCCGGCACGAAAGAGATGGATGCCACAGTGAGCAACACCCCGAGCCGTCTCGAGAACTTGTTCGCGAGACTCCACACTGCAAGGACCTGCCACCAAGATGGGGAGATCCTCGCCCGAAGGGGTATCAAAGAGAGGTAAAATATCCTCCATAACTCTAAAGAAATAATAAACGTTATGCAAAATTAACAAAAATATCGAAAAATCTTTTTATATTTGCAGAATTGAATAGCAATAGTCTATCTAATACCTAAAAAACAAAGGCTATGACACAAAAAAACACGACATCGACCTTCACGCCCGAGCAAATCGAGAGAGACAGGCGAGTGCTTGAGCTATTATCGCAAAACTTCGGCAACATCAACGCCGCGAGCACCGAGATCATCAATCTCGAAGCGATATTGAACTTGCCTAAAGGCACAGAGCACTTTGTGGCAGATTTGCATGGTGAAGATGAGGCATTTCGGCACATTCTGAAGAATGCGTCAGGCAACATCAAGCGCAAAGTCAAAGAGATCTATGGCAACGACATGCGCGACTCCGACCTGGCACAATTCTGTTCGCTGATCTACTATCCGGAGCAGAAATTGGAACTGATCCGCAGCGAAGAGGATAACCTTGACGACTTCTACACCACTACCCTTCACAGGCTGGTAAAAGTATTGCAGAGCGTATCGTCGAAATACACCCGATCAAAAGTTCGTAAAGCCCTACCCAAAGAATATGCCTATATAATAGAAGAATTGCTCCACGAATCGCCGAGTGGCGAGAGCAAGCAGCTCTACTACAATCGGATCGTCGAGACAATCATCTCGACGGGGCAAGCCAACGACTTCATCATAGCGATTTGCAACGTGATCCAGCGGCTGAGCATCGACCGGCTCCACATTCTCGGCGACATCTACGACCGAGGGGAAGGGGCACATATCATCATGGAGACCCTATCGAAATATGTAGGCTTTGACATCCAATGGGGCAACCATGATGCACTCTGGATGGGTGCGGCGATAGGCAACGACTGTTGTATTGCCAATGTGCTGCGCAACGCCCTTCGCTATGCCAATATGGATACACTCGAAGAGGGTTATGGCATCAACCTGGTCCATCTCGCGAGCTTTGCGATGGATACCTACGGCGATGACCCCTGCACCGTGTTCCGACCCAAGATCGAAGTCATCGCCAACAAGAGCGAGAAGAGCTTGGCGCTGATGTCGAAGATGCACAAAGCCATCAGCATCATCCAGTTCAAACTCGAAGGGGCAATGATCCGCAAGCACCCGGAATGGAGGATGGAACATCGACTTCTCTTAGACAAAATGTCGCCCGACTTCACCACCGTGACCATCGATGGGAACGTCTATCCGATGCTCGACAGCCACTTCCCGACTATCGACCCCAAAGATCCCTATAGACTCACCGAAGAAGAGGAGGAACTGGTAGGAAAACTACACCGCTCCTTCATGATAAGCGACAAACTGCATCGGCACATGAAGATAATGTTTAATCATGGCTGCATGTACAACATCACCAACTCCAACTTGATGTATCACGCCTCGGTGCCACTCAATAAAGATGGCAGTCTGAAAGAGGTGGAATTGATGGGCAAGAAACTGAAAGGGAAAGAATTGCTGCACAGTGTCGGGATGTTGATGCGCTCCGCCTACAACAATGATACACCCCAAGAAGCCAAAGAATATGCCACCGACTACTACTGGTATCTATGGTGCGGGCCTGAATCACCCCTCTTCGACAAGGCAGCGATGACGACCTTCGAGCGCTACTTCATCGAAGACAAGAAGACGCATCACGAAGAGAAGGGAGCCTACTACAAGCTACGCGAAGAAGAGGCTGTGGCCGATATGATTTTGGATGAATTTGGCGTGACCGGTCCCCATCGACATATCATCAACGGACACGTGCCTGTGAAGGTGGGCAAAGGAGAGCGACCGGTGAAAGCCAATGGCAAGATGATGGTGATCGACGGTGGCTTCGCGAAGGCATATCACAACACCACCGGCATCGCCGGCTATACCCTGGTATATCACTCGCGAGGGATGGTACTGGTGCAGCACGAGCCCTTCAGCAGCGTGCAGGAAGTGGTGAGACTCGGCACTGACATCCGGTCGACCACCGAATTGGTGGAGCTGGCACAAAACAGGCTTCGAGTACGCGACACCGACATAGGCAAAGAATTGCAAGCCCAGATCGATGAACTCAGAGAACTGCTCTATGCCTATCGCAACGGACTAATCAAATCAAAATAATTGACAAAAGGAGGGCCAAAAGGGGTGAATCTATAAATAAAGGGAATAAAATTTGCAAAAAAGCAGAATAAATTTGGTGAATACAAAAATATCTGCTACTTTTGGGAAGTGAAAAAATAAACCTAATACCCAACTGAACGCTCTAATTGACAAAGAGAGATTAATCAAATCATTCAAGTAAACCAAACAACAAGCAGAGTTATGAAAAGAATAGAAAGACTCTTAGTAATGGCAATGGTGAGCCTTGGCATAGCGATAGCCGCCAACGCACAATTGCCGTCAGTGCAATTAAAGGATTTGAATGGCAAGCCTGTGGACTCAGCGACACTGAGCAATGATGGCAAGCCCTTCGTGATCAGTTTCTGGGCTACATGGTGCAAACCCTGTATCCGAGAGCTAATGGCATTCCATGAAGTATATGAAGACTGGGTGGAAGAGACCGGTGTAAAGATTTATGCCATATCTATCGACGAGGCCCAGAACTCGACCAAAGTAAAGCCCTTGGCAGATGCGCGAGGATGGGAATATGAGATACTGTTAGACCAGAGCGGAGACTTTGCACGCTCCTTAGGATGTCAGAACCCACCTCACTTGGTAATCTTGGATGGCAATGGCAAGATTGTAGAATCCCATTCCGGCTATACCGAGGGATCAGAAGATCATGTCTATGAGATTATCAAGAATTTGGTAAACAAAGAATAAGGAAAAATTCTGCAAACCAAGACATAGAAAACGAACGACGACATGAAATCATCATTACGCATATCGTTGGTAGTTGGTTCGATTGCGATGAGTTGCATCGCAATGCGGGCCAACTATCCTGTTGCCGTACACGGGTCGGTACAGGCCGACATCGTGGTGCCGGAGGTGGATCAAGAGATTGGGACACCCGACGAGTATGAGCACAAATTTCTCTTCAACACCTATGCCGATGTCAATCTATCGAGTAAATACTTTGACGCCGGCTTACGAGCCGAATTTATGAAATGGCCTGTGCCGGGCTATGAGCCTGACTTTGCCGGCTGGGGACTTTCGAACTTTTTCGTAAAAGGTAAATATAAAGGTTTTGAGCTAACTGCCGGAGACTTCTATGAGCAATTCGGCAGCGGTTTTATTCTGCGCACCTACGAAGAACGCAACTTGGGTATCGACAATGCGATCCGTGGTGGCCGTCTGAAAGTGAATGCCGTGAAGGGTATGCAACTGACAGTGTTGGGTGGTGTACAGCGCACCTACTGGGATTGGAGCAAGCACTCACAAGTGTATGGAGCCAATGCCGAGCTTTATATGCAAGACTATATACCGATGATGCAAGATAATGGAGCGAGTTGGACAATAGGAGGCTCATACGTCTTGAAGCATGAAGATGATGAAGATGTATTCGTGCCGGGCACGAACTATCGTTTGAACTTGCCCAACTTTGTGAACTCCTTCGACGTACGCACCTCCTTCTCCAAGGGTCCATGGAGCGTAATGGCAGAATATGCATGGAAGGGACAAGACCCGAGTTTCGACAATAACTACACCTACGGCAATGGTAACGCCGTGATGGCAAGTTTGGCATACTCCAAGAAGGGTGTAAGCGCTATGTTGCAAGCCAAGCGCAGTTATAACATGTCGTTCCGTTCGCAGAGAAGTCGCGATGGATTGTCAGGATTCATCAACAACATGCCTGCGTTCACCTATACTCACACCTATGCCTTGGCAGCCTTCTATCCCTACGCCACACAATATGCAGATGGCGAATGGGCATATCAGGGACAATTCAGTTATATGTTCCCCAAGAAATCGGCATTAGGTGGCAAGTATGGCACCAAGGTGTCACTCTATGCCAGTTATGTAGCCGGCTTGCTGATGCAGCCTGCCCCCGAGGGAGTAAATGGATCGATTATGGGTACGGATGGTATCAAGCCACGTACTGATGGCTTGGCATTCTTCAAGAATGGACCTTGCAACTACTACGACATCAACTTGCAGATCGAGAAACGACTCTCACAACCGCTGACCGTGATCTTCATGTATATGAACCAGATGGTCAACAACAACGTATTGCGCATCGTAGAGACCGATGAGAAATGGATCCGCACCAACATCTTGGTGGCAGATGTGAAATATAAATTCAATCGCAAATTCACGCTACGTGGCGAATTGCAATACCTCTTCACCAAGCAAGATCAGAAAGACTGGGCATACGGCATGCTCGAGTTCTCCTGGAATCCCTACTTGATGGTATCGGCGAGCGACACCTGGAACTGTGGAGGTAACGGCACCCACTACTACATGTTCGGACTCACCGGCACCTATCGCAACAACCGTCTGATGTTGAGCTATGGTCGCACCAGAGCCGGATTTGACTGCTCGGGAGGACTTTGCCGTCCGGTGCCCGCGATGCACGGATTCAGAATTAACTATACCTACAACTTCTAAAAAGAGAGACAAAAGCAATGAAAAGAATATATGGACACCTTTTGTTGGCAGGCATAGTAACAATCGGTGGGATGCTCATGACCTCATGTGACGAAGTGAGCTTAGACGATCGATACATCTTGAATGAAGATGTGAAAAGCGAGAGATCAATACTTCTTGAAGACTTCACCGGGCAGAACTGCGTGAACTGTCCGGAAGCACACGAAGTTATCGAGCAATTGCAAGAGCAATTTGGAGCAGACAAGGTGATAGCCGTGAGCATCCACTCCGGTGTGTTCGGCATCTCGGTGTCGAAGACCAACTTTGACAAGAATGTGGTGGGTCTTATGACCGACGAGGGCAACAAGATCTGCAACAAATATAACATCAACTCCTTCCCGATGGGAGTCATCGATATGGGAAGTCCGATGGTGCATAGTTTATGGCCCTCGGCAGTAAGATCAGAATTGCAGAAAGAGACCGACCTGAGCATCGACTTGGCAGTGGAATATGCAGCAGATGCTAAGGATAGCGAAAATGGCTACTATGGCACTATCAAGACGAAAGCCACCATCTCGAGCTCATCGGACAGAGCAGTGAATGTACAATTCTGGGTAATCGAAGATGGCATTGTGGCAATCCAGCGTTCCTTGTCATCGGTGATAACCGACTATGTACACAACAATGTGTTCCGCGCTCAAGTGTTTGAAGACATGAGTGGCAAGCCCCTCAATATCCAAGCCGGCATCAGTCAAGAGATTGAAGGCGAAATCGCTAACAGATGGAGCGACACAGAGCATTGGAATGTCAACAACCTCTCGATCGTAGCGATCGTGAGCGATGGCACGGGCGTGCTCCAAGCCAAAGAGGTAAAAGTGATCGACAACGGTGAAGAGCCTGCGGAAGATCCTAAAGAAGAATAAAAATAATCAATCATTTAATCAAGATGAAAAAAGTATACTTACTTATGGCAGGCATGATGATCGCCGGGATCGCTAATGCCAAGACAGTAAACTTCATTGCAGAAGAGACAGGTGAAGTAATCGCCTCCGGCACAACCTACACGAGCAGCAACTATGAAGATTTAGTTGTGATGCGTATGTATGATCCGAAGATCTCGGTGCAAGCTGATGAGAGTATGACAGTGACACTGACAGCAGAGTGCACCACCGGACAAGACATCCAATTATGTTTTGGCGGAGCATGCGAAGCCGGACAGACAATCACCAAGAATAATATACCTATCAACGGAGGAGAAGCCGTGCAATGCCAGCTTGAATATATGTGGACGGATGGCGATGAACTTCCTGAGATGGTAAGCATAAATTTGACCGTGAAAGAGACCGGAGTACTCGGAGGTGGAGCAGAGAGCAGCATCGTGGTAGTGATCAACACAAACACCGGCGCAGTGAGCACCCTGAAAGTGGATAACTCATTCCGTTATGCAGATGGCATGATCAATTACAGCGTAGAGGGAGCAACAAGAGTAGAGCTCTTTGACACCACCGGCAAATGCGTAATGAGCCGCGATGTCAAGGGTAACGGCAGCATCTCTACCGAAGGCCTTGGCACCGGCATCTATATGTATCGTGTTGGCAACAAGAGTGGCAAGATCTTTGTAAAATAAGATAAGCACATCGTAATGTAAAATATCCAAAAAACAAAAATTTCGGAGAGACTTTGTTTGACGGCAGAGTCTCTCCTTATTTTTAGAGCGCGTTCCTTAAACAAAAGAATAAATAATAAAAAGGAAGAAACGGGAAACTTTATGAATTATGGGAGTTACAAAAACAAACATTTGGGAAAGATGAAAATAAAAAAAATCGACAGAAAGGATAAAAAATATATGTAATAATAGCCCATAATTGAGAAATTTTGGTTAATTTTACGGAATGTAAGGGCACGCTCCAAGAGCGTGTTCAAAGAAAGACTAAAAGGAAATAATCAGTAATACCATAATAGGCTTAATCAACAAAATGTCTGAACCAAGTTACAACTACAACGAAGTTTACGCTGCGACCTTGGAATATTTCAAGGGAGATGAACTTGCGGCGAAAGTATGGGCGAGCAAATATGCCCTAAAAGATTCGGATGGCAAATACTACGAAAAGACTCCGGACGACATGCACCATCGCATAGCCTCGGAGATCTCGCGAATAGAGCAGAAATATCCGAATCCGATGAGCGAATCGGAGGTATTCGATTTGTTGCAGGGCTTCAAATATATAGTGCCACAGGGGAGCCCGATGGCGGGGATCGGCAATAACCTTCAGGTTGGGTCGTTGTCGAATTGTTTTGTAATCGGACTTGATGGCCATCCTGACTCGTATGGAGGCATCATCCGCATAGATGAAGAGCAAGTACAACTGATGAAGCGCCGCGGAGGAGTGGGACACGACCTTTCACATATCCGTCCGAAGGGGAGTCCGGTGAAGAACTCGGCGTTGACCTCGACAGGATTGGTGCCCTTCATGGAACGTTACAGCAACTCCACACGCGAAGTGGCTCAAGATGGTCGACGCGGAGCATTGATGATGACCGTAAGCATCAAGCACCCCGATGCCGAAGACTTCATCGATGCGAAGATGGTAGAGGGGAAAGTGACCGGAGCCAACGTGTCGGTAAAGATCGACGATGAATTTATGAGATGTGCGATCTCGGGCGAGCCCTATACCGTACAATATCCGATTAACTCGGCAGAGCCGATGGTGTCGCGCCAGATAGATGCCAAGGCACTTTGGCAGAAGATCGTGCACAATGCCTGGAAGAGTGCCGAGCCGGGAGTCTTGTTCTGGGAGACAATCCAGAGAGAATCAGTGCCCGACTGCTATGCCGATCTTGGGTTTGAGACCGTATCGACCAATCCCTGCGGCGAGATACCCTTGTGCCCGTACGACAGTTGTCGCTTGGTGGCGATCAACCTCTACAGCTATGTAGACCAACCCTTCACACCTGAGGCAAAATTCAACTTTGAGAAATTTGCCCAACATGTTGGAAAGGCACAGCGCATCATGGACGACATCATCGACTTGGAGATGGAGAAGATCGACTTGATTATCGCCAAGATCGACAAAGACCCGGAGACACCGGAAGTGAAGAGCACCGAATTAAACCTCTGGAAGAAGATTCGCAGCAAGACATTGAAGGGACGACGCACCGGTTGCGGCACCACAGGCGAGGGCGACATGCTTGCCGCCTTAGGCTTGAGATATGGCACGGAAGAGGCAACCCGCTTCTCGACCGAAGTACACAAAGCATTGGCATTGGCATATTATGGCGCCAGCGTCACCATGGCAGAAGAGCGTGGAGCATTCGAAGTATATGATGCCAAGCGAGAAGAGAACAATCCCTACATCTCACGTCTTCGCGAAGCAGATCCGGCACTCTACGAGAGGATGGTGAAATCGGGACGCCGCAACATCGCCTGCCTGACCATCGCTCCGACCGGCACCACCTCGATTATGACACAGACATCATCGGGAATCGAGCCGGTGTTCATGCCTGTCTACAAGCGTAAACGCAAAGTCAACCCGGGCGATCCCGACATCAAGATCGACTTCATCGACGAAGTGGGAGATGCCTTCGAAGAATATATCGTCTACCACCACAAATTCCTGGAATGGATGCGTGTGAATGGCATCGAAGCCAAGCGCAACATGACCCCGGAAGAGATCGAAGAATTAGTGGCAAAATCGCCCTACTACAAAGCGACAGCCAACGATGTAGACTGGCTTGAGAAGGTAAGAATGCAGGGCGCAGTGCAGAAATGGGTAGACCACTCCATCTCGGTGACCATCAACCTCCCCTCGACCGTAACAGAGCAGTTGGTCGACGACCTATATGTCGAGGCATGGAAGGCAGGTTGCAAGGGATGCACCGTCTATCGCGACGGTTCGCGCAACAACGTGCTGGAATCAGTAAAGAGCAAACCGGCACCGGTGATCCCCTTGATGGCCACCCCGGCACATATCTCCAAGCGCCCGGCAGAGCTGGAGGCAGACGTGGTGAGATTCCAGAACAACAAAGAGAAATGGATCGCCTTTGTCGGCTTGGTGAACAATCAGCCCTACGAGATCTTCACCGGATTAGCGGATGACGATGATGGCATCTTCTGCCCCAAGAGCGTGAACAAAGGGAAGATCATCAAGACGATAGATGAAAAAGGGAACAAGCGTTACGACTTCCAATTCATCAACAAGCGAGGCTACAAGACCACGATCGAGGGACTGAGCGAGAAATTCAATCCTGAGTTCTGGAACTATGCCAAGTTGATCTCGGGAGTGTTGCGCTATGGCATGCCGATCGATCAGGTATTGAAACTTGTGAGCGGACTGGAACTTGACTCCACCAACATCAACACCTGGAAGATGGGTGTGGAGCGTGCCTTGAAGAAATACTTGACCAACGGCACCGAAGCGCACGGGCAGAAATGTCCCAACTGCGGCGCCGAGACCTTGGTATATCAAGAGGGATGCCTGATCTGCACCACTTGCGGCACATCGAAATGTGGAGGATAAAAAAATAATCTAAATAATAGAGAAGAATAAAAAAACTTTAAAATATAATTCACATGAAAATTACCTTTAATATCAACTACCACACCAATTGGGGAGAGAGCGTGTATCTATGCGGCTCACTACCTGAATTGGGAAACGGCGATGCCCGCGAAGGGGTAGAGATGAGTTTGGTAAGCCCCGACATCTGGCAATATACCTTGGAGGTAGGGGAAAAGACCGAAGACTTCGACTACTACTTTGTGATCAAAGCCTACAACCGTGAGTGGCGATTCGAGTGGGGCAAGCCCCACCGCATGCACATCGGTGCCGGCATCAGCAACTATCAAGTGTTTGACAGCTGGCACGATATGCCTCACGACAAGCCCTTCTACTCATCGGCATTTGTAGAGGGAATGTTGCGTCGACTCAAGAGAGATGCCCAACTCGAGGCAAAACCGGGTACGCTCAACATCCGGATCGAAGCTCCGATGCTTCAACCCGACGAATATTTGGCAGTATCGGGTAGTGAAGAATACTTGGGCAAATGGGATCCGACACGAGCACTGAGACTCAACGACCACAACTTCCCGACATGGGAGATCAATCTTCCCTTAGATCAGCTCAAAGCTCCATTCGAATATAAATTTCTCATTGTCAACGAAAAGGGAGAGACCGTAGGCTGGGAGGCGATGAACAATCGCATCTACGGCATCAAGAGCATCGACAAGAACGAGCAAATCGTGATCGACGGCACACGATTTGCCAATCCGAAGCGTCCATGGAAGGGTGCAGGCACAGCCATACCGGTGTTCAGCATCCGCACTGAAGAGAACTTCGGTGTGGGAGACTTCTTAGATATCAAGAAGATGGTAGACTGGTGTGTGATGACCGGACAGAAGATTCTTCAGATCCTCCCGATCAACGACACCACAATGCTTGGCACCTGGGTAGACTCCTATCCCTACAAAGCCAACTCCACCTTCGCTTTGCATCCGATGTATCTCAAGCCCGAAGCAGTGGGCACACTCAAGAAAGAGGATCGCAGAGAATATTACGACAAGATTCGCAACGAGCTCAATCTGTTGCCTACAGTCGACTATGAGAAGGTGAACGATGCGAAGAATGAATATCTTCGTGAGATCTTCGCACAAGACTTCGGGTCGACCCAGCGTCGCAAAGACTACAAAGAATTTATCGCCAAGAATGAATATTGGTTAAAGCCCTACGCCGCATGGCGCGTACTTCGCGACCAATTCGGCACCCCCGACCACTACCAGTGGGGAGAATATACGGAATATGACGAGACACGCATCGAGCAGTATGTATCGGAGCATCGCAAAGAGATCGAATTCCACTACTACGTGCAATATCACTTGGATCGACAGCTGCGCGAGGCACGCGACTACGCTCATGCCAATGGCGTGGTAGTGAAGGGTGATATTCCTATCGGTATCAGCCGCTTCAGCGTAGATGCATGGCGTCTGCCCCACCTCTTCAACATGGACTGCCAGGCGGGTGCGCCACCGGATGACTTCTCCGTATTGGGACAGAACTGGGGCTTCCCGACCTATAACTGGGAATCGATGGCTCAAGATGGGTTCCAATGGTGGAAAGACAGATTTGGCAAGATGTCGGAATATTTTGACGCCTATCGTATCGACCACATCCTCGGTTTCTTCAGAATATGGCAAATACCCTTGCATGCCGTGCATGGACTGTTGGGCTACTTCAACCCGGCAATGCCCTACTCCGCCGAAGAGCTTCGCAACAGTTATGACTTCTGGATCGATCCGGATGTGCAATGCAAGCCCCTTATCTTGGAATGGATGCTGACCGACTTCTTCGGCGAATATAGCGAAGAGGCAAAGCAGAGATTCTTGGAGCGTATCGGTGGCGACCGTTATGGTCTGAAGCCGGAGTTCAACACCCAGCAGAAGGTGGAGGAATACTTCTCGCATGAAGAGCAATCTGAGAAAAACGATCGTCTGAAGAATGCCCTTCTTGGCATCATCGATGATGTACTTTTCATCGAAGATCCCTATCAGCGCGGCCACTATCATCCCCGCATTGCGGCACAATACACCTATCAGTTCCGTGTGCTTAGCGACTACGAGCGCTGGTGCTTCAACCGGATGTATACCGACTTCTTCTATCATCGTCACAACGACTTCTGGTATGGCAAGGCGATGTGGAAACTGCCGCCGCTGCTCGACTCGACCTCGATGTTGGCATGTGGAGAAGACTTGGGAATGATCCCCGACTGCGTACCGGCAGTGATGAGCCAGTTGAAGATCTTGAGTTTGGAGATACAGAGGATGCCGAAAGATCCGAAGTCAGAATTTGGCAACACTTGGCACTATCCCTATCACAGTGTATGCACCACATCGACCCACGATATGGGAGGCATCCGCGCATGGTGGGAAACAGACCATGGAGTGTCACAAAGATTCTACAACCATGTATTGCATGAAGGTGGAGAGGCGCCCTACTTTGCGGAGCCATGGATCTGCGACAAGATCTTGGATCTTCACTTGAAGAGTCCGGCGATGCTCTGCATACTTCCGCTGCAAGACTGGCTCTCGAGCAATGGAGATCTCCGTC
>SFMJ01000126.1 GCA_004553095.1 Bacteroidales bacterium | reverse complement strand
AAGCGCTACTTATTCTTCAACAACAAAACAGCCGAAGAGCGCTTCTTGAACTTTCTGAGTATACACAGTGTTCAATTGAAGCGCACTTCGGTGAAATATATCTCGAGTATTGTTCCGCTGAAATATATCGCTCAATACTTGAATATGACTCAATCGACCTTGTCGCGACTACGCAAGCGATTTGTTTCACGCAACGAGTAAACGTTATTGGGAGTCCTCTATTTCTTTTTTGGGTCTTCGTCGGGGAAGCGATCGGGGAAATCGAAATGGACTTTGGGATGAGTTAGCGCCCAAACCACCAAGAAGATGCCGAGCAATACGAAGGGAATGCTGAGCATCTGGCCGATGTTCATGCCATAGCGATCGATGAGTTCAAACTCGGAAGACACCTGCACATTCTTGAGGTATTCGATGAAGAACCTTGAGAGGAATGTTCCGATGAAGAAAATTCCGGTGAGAAGCCAGGGGCGCTGCTGGGCGTTTTTCTTCCAATACATCCACATCAGGAGTGCGAAGAGGAGGAAATAGCAGAGGGCTTCGTAGATCTGAGTGGGGTGAGCGGGTATAGACTGCCCATCTTTGATAAAAATGAATCCCCAGGGGAGAAGGGTGGGGCCGCCATAGATCTCACTGTTCATGAGATTGCCAAAGCGAATTAGACCTGCCACCATCGCTGTGGGGATGACAATCTTGTCGAATATCCAAGAGGCGGGCTTGCGGGTGACACACCAGGAGAATATGAAGAGCGCCAGGATGTTGGCAATGGTGCCGCCATGGCTGGCGAGGCCACCCTCCCAGATGCGGATGATCTTCTCGGGATGAAGCGAATAGTAGTCCCACTCATAGAAGAAGACATGGCCGAGCCGGGCACCGACGATGGTGCCGATCACGACGTAAGTAAGGAGTACACCCACCCAACGTTCGGGGGCGCCCTCATGGCGGAACATTCGACACATTATATAATAGCCGCCCAAGAAGCCTAATGCAAAAGCCAGGCCATACCATCTGACGGAAATCGGGCCGATCGAGAAGAAGATCGGATCGACATTCCATAATATAGAATTCAGCATAAGCAAATATAGAGGGCTGTTGAATTTTCAGAGCGATCTCGGAGAGTCAGCTCTGAAATATTCAACAGCCTTGATTAATCATAAATCAGCTACGATAGCAGCAGTATCTTCGGCGATCATCATCTCCTCGTCGGTGGGGATGACAACGACCTTGACCTTAGAGTCGGGGCCAGAGATCACGATCTCCTTGCCGCGCGACTTATTCGCCTCCTCATCGAGAGTAACGCCGAGGTAGGCGAGGTGGCGGCAGAGATATTCGCGAGTGCCGGCTTGGTTTTCGCCGACGCCACCTGTGAGGACGATTACATCGACGCCACCGAGAGCTGCGGTGTAAGCGCCGACATACTTAAGGATGCGATAATTATACATATCCATGGCGAGTTTGGCGCGGGGATCACCCTTCTCGATACCGGCTTCGATGTCGCGCATATCGTTTGAGATTCCGCTGATGCCGAGCACACCACTCTCCTTATTGATCATCTTGGAGAGAGCGTCGGCGTCCATACCCTTTCGTTCGATAAGGTATGCCAAAGCACCCGGGTCGACATCGCCGACGCGAGTACCCATCGCACGGCAGTGATGCTACCGCCATTGCCGATGTGGCAAGTGATCATGCGGCAATTCTTGGGGTCGATGCCGAGGAACTCGCAAGCGCGGCGCGACACATAGCGATGGCTTGTGCCATGGAAGCCATAACGACGCACGCCATACTTCTGATAGCACTCGTAGGGGAGGGCATACATATAAGCATGCTGAGGCATGGTCTGATGGAAAGCAGTGTCGAAGACACCGACTTGGGGCACACCGGGGAGGAGTTTGAGCACAGCCTCGATGCCGGTAATATTGGCGGGATTGTGGAGGGGAGCCACGGGATAGCACTCCTTGACACGTGCGATCACCTCATCGGTGATGAGCACCGACTTATTGAAATATTCCATGCCATGCACCACGCGGTGACCTACAGCCTGGATCTCGTCGAGGCTCTTGATGACGCCATACTCGGCATTGGTCAGGACATTGAACACCTGGCGGATAGCCTCGGTATGGTCGGGCATAGAGACTTCGATGCTCTTCTTCGAGCCATCAGCGAGTTTGAACTTGATGAAGGAATCGGGGAGGCCGATCTTTTCGACGCCACCTTCGGCGAGGACCTCTTTAGAGCAGTTGTCGATGAGCTTATACTTAACGCTCGAGCTGCCATTGTTGAGAACAAGAATTTTCATGAGATATGTATGGGTATTAGAGATCAATGAATAGCCTGGTTGCAGGTCACGATGATAGTATTTACGATATCATCGACAGTGGCGCCGCGAGAGAGGTCGTTGACGGGAGCGGCGAGTCCTTGGAGCACCGGACCGACGGCACCGGCTCCGGAGATACGTTGCACGAGTTTATAGGCTATATTGCCTGTTTCGAGCGAGGGGAAAACGAGGGTATTGGCATGACCGGCGACCTTGCTGCCGGGGGCTTTCATTTCGCCGACGTGAGGCACGATGGCAGCATCCGACTGGAGTTCACCATCGATCTGGAGGTCGGGAGCCATCTCTCGAGCCAACTCAGTGGCGCGTATCACCTTATCGACGCGTTCGTGAGTAGCGCTACCCTTGGTGGAGAAAGAGCACATGGCGATGCGGGGCTCGAGGCCGGCGATGTCGCGAGTGGTCTGAGCAGTAGAGACAGCGATCTGAGCCAACTCCTCGGCAGTGGGATCAGGCACAACGGCGCAATCGGCGAAGACGAGCATGTTGGCGTCGCCGTAGGGGCAATCCTCGGGGAGGAGCATAATAAATGCACCGCTCACCACAGAGATGCCCGGTTTGGTCTTGAGCACTTGGAAAGCAGCGCGGAGCACATGAGAAGTGGGACTGAGAGCGCCTGCGACCATGGCATCGGCATCGCCATTCTTGATCATAAGGCAGCCGAGGTAGAGGGGATCTTTCACCTGCTCGCGAGCCTGCTCGATGGTGACGCCCTTCTTCTCGCGAAGTTTGCGGAAGAGTTCGGCGTAGGGCTCTGTGAAAGCGGCATCCTGGCTGTCGACGAAAGAAGCCTTCTCGATCAGGGGAAGGCCAAGTTCGAAGGCGCGACGGAGCACCTCCTCCTTATTGCCAACAAAGATGACATCGGCCACAGCGAGCTCGATGATACGATTAGCAGCCTGCAGAGTGCGAGGCTCTAATGACTCGGGAAGTACGAGACGACGACGGTTCTCCTGAGCACGTCGTGTGAGTCTTTCGAAAAGTTTCATTGTATAATGCGGTTTATTGGTTTATTGTAATGTTTTTGGTATTTAAATTGGTATTTAAATTATAAATTATGGTCTATCTCAAGAGCCGGAAGCTCTAATCGAGACATAACTGATGCGTAAAGTTACAAAAAATTTCCGTGTCTAACCAAAAATTTTTAACTTTACAGCGCAAAACACACCGTCTTCGAGTCTTGAAGGCGGCATATATCGAAAAATGAAAGTTTTTAAGCGATTATATCTCTTCATATTACGCAGTTTTCTGCCTCAATTCGCGATGAC
Source organism: Bacteroidales bacterium (assembly GCA_004553095.1). GTDB lineage: Bacteria > Bacteroidota > Bacteroidia > Bacteroidales > Muribaculaceae > Lepagella. Next base: position 2,603 of record SFMJ01000126.1, on the reverse strand, counting down.
ATTCTTCATCGTGCTCTTCATCGTGCTGATGCAATTTCTCTGGCGATATATCGACGACCTGGTGGGAAAAGGGCTGTCGATCGACTTGCTGGGAGAATTGTTTTTTTATGCAGCAGTGAGTATGGTGCCGATGGCGCTCCCATTGGCTATCTTGTTGGCGAGTCTGATGACCTTCGGCAATCTGGGTGAGAAATCGGAGTTGACCGCCATCAAGGCTTCGGGCATATCGCTGGTCAAGACGATGCGACCGCTGATCATCTTCATCACGATGGTGGCAGTCGGGGCCTTTTTCTTCCAGAATGATATTCTGCCCAAGGCGCAGGTGAAGATGTGGACACTCCTCTTCTCGGCGAAGCAGAAATCGCCCGAATTGGAGATACCGGAGGGGGCATTTTATGACCAAATCCCGGGCTATAACATCTTCGTAAAGACGAAGAACAAGGATAGCGGTATGCTCCATGACGTGATGATCTATGACGTGTCGAAGGGTGGCGACAATGCCACGATCCTACTTGCCGATTCGGCTCGGTTGGCGTTCACTCCCGATATGCGTTATCTCTATCTTCACATGATGCAGGGTGAGCAATTCGAGAATCTTCGCGAGCAGAAGATGTCGGATCGCAATGTACCCTTCCGCAGGGAGACATTTTTAGACAAAGAGATTCTGATACCCTTTGATGCCAACTTCAACAAGCTGGATGAGGGTGGCATGCGCAAGCAATATGTAGGTAAGAACATAGCGGAATTGCGGCAGACACTCGACTCACTGAGTGTGCGTATAGACTCGATCGGCAGAGAGGATAGCCGGGGATTCGAGCGGGCGATGTTCTATGGTCTTGGGGATGCGATGATCGGAGGGACAGAGGATTCACGCTCCGGGTCGCACACCTATAGTGTTGACACGCGCCGAGTCGAGGGGATGCCGACACCGACCGATCAGGGTGGCGAAGTGATGCGTATCGAGAGAGAAGCCTCGGCAGAACGAGCCCAAGCCGCGCCGCCTAAGGAGAGGAAGAGCGACAAAATGCCTCGTACACAGGCTCAGATGAATCTTGATTCGGCACTACAGGCACTCTCGTCGAAAGACCTCAACCAGGTGTTCAACACTGCCACAACGCTGATCAACAACCGCAAATTAGAGATTGAATTTCGCGCCCTACAGATGGCTGACGAGAAGAAGATCTATCGTCGCCACGAGATCGAATTGATCAAGAAATTCACACTGTCGGTGGCATGTATCATCTTCCTCTTCATCGGGGCACCATTGGGAGCGATCATCCGCAAGGGTGGCCTTGGGGCGCCGTTAGTAATCTCCGTATTGCTCTTCTTGGTGTATTATATCATCGACAACACAGGATATAAGTTGGCTCGCGATGGGCGCTGGGTGGTATGGGCAGGTATGTGGCTTTCGACGGCAGTGCTGATGCCCTTGGGCATCTTCGTGACCTACAAGGCGATGAATGACTCGGCAGTGTTCAATGCCGACCTATATAAGGAGTGGTTCAGGCGTCGGCTTGGTCTGCCGGAGAGTCGTCATGTCACTCTCAAGGAGGTAGTGATCCGCGATCCGAATCTTGCGGTAGCGTTGGCGAAGGTGGAGACGCTCCATTATCAGGCAGTGGCATGGCTTTCGACACATCGTTCGCGGCCGACATATCGGCAATATTGGGATCAGTCGTACGATCCGAGGGAGATTGACGAGATCGGGATGCTTACCGATGCACTCTGTGACTATCTTAGTGACTCGCAAGATGTGGTGGTGATCGATGCCTTAGGGCGCTACCCCACTACACGCTCACTCTTTATACTGCATCCCTTCCGGGGGCAGCGCATGCGCCGCATCATGAAATGGTGTCTCCCCATAGGCGGGCTCATCTACCTGCTCTCACTACCCTACGCTCGCCGCGTCTACGACGAAATCACCAAAATAGAGCAATCCAACCAACACCTATCCCAAATCCCGGGATTGCGTTAAAATATGTTAAAAATTCTGCTTACTTTGAACAAACGAGGGGGCTTGTTGGTAATATAAGTAAGTTAGAAGATAGATTTTTGTTCATTAAGTTAAGATTGGACGGACCCCAACAACCGTCAATAGAGCGAGTACTCGTGAGAGCACTCGCTTTTTTTATTAATTATTTGCTTATTCTGTAAAAATTTATTTATTTTGTTGAACTTTATGTTACTCTTTGAAATCTTTATTTATGTATGAAATATGAGTCACGCGACATAATGGAGTATATAATTGCCTTGGTGAGTGAATTTGCCAAAAAGTTTGACCTATCCAATAGGCAAGCTTTCAATTATATACGCAATCATCAAGGCATCTCTTTTATTGAGCAAAACTATGGCATCATACATACTCTTGATTTTAAAGAGGCAGTGGATAGTGTAGCCATTTATTGCCGTAAAACAGGAGGGTTGTTATGATTCTTTATCATGGGTCAAACATATCTATCGAACAAATAGACCTAAGTAGATCAAAACCTAACAAAGATTTTGGTCAAGGATTTTATTTGTCAGAAAACGAAGAGCAAGCAAAAGATATGGCTCTTTTTAAATCAATGTTGCTTGGAGGCACTCCAACAGTATCCAAATTCGAA
>SFMJ01000125.1 GCA_004553095.1 Bacteroidales bacterium | reverse complement strand
CATCATTGCCACCCTATTGACAAAGTTCAAGTATATTTGTGTCACAGATGGCAAAACACCAATCGCCAAAGTTTTTATTGATTTACAGCCACTTCACACAACAAGAAAACGAACAAGCCAAAGGAACGATGCCATTTTTGACAAAAATAACCCAATTTTTCAACTTTTCAAAACAAATTTTGCACTTTGTTTACGGAAACGGGATTACTACGAGTGTATGGCAAAGCATTAAAAATATAAATAGGAACATAATCAAAGAGAATAAAAAATTCTTTAATTGCAAGTTTATCAAGCACCGATTATGCGCGCGTTCATCGGAACGCGCTCTTTTGTCTTATTTGAATTCGGGAGTGCCCCAGATTGTATAGGTTTTCCCGTAAAAAGAGAAATAGTTCGTTGCATGTTCCATCATTTTATATCCTAATGTCAAGTCAGTGGTGCCGGCATAGATCTCTTCGAGACGGTCTACGGCTGAGCAGAGGGTTTCGGCATGCTGTATTATCCGAAGAGGTGGTGGAGGTGGAGGAAGCGATGGAGGGTTTCTTCGCCGTGGCGGCTCATGGAGCTGATCACCTTATCGAGGCTTTTCTCCTTATATATATCGCCTGACTTGGAGAAGAATTTGTCGGCATAGCAGATGAGTTTTTCTTCGAGCGATTGTGGGGTCATATCGCGAAGAGGGAGAGGGAGAGATTGCGACCGGATATCATCGATGGTGAGTCCGGCGCCGGTGTGTCGTTCACAGACTAAAGCATGGCGAGGGAATCCTTCAAGCCGGAGGATACGGCACCCCTCGATGCCATGGCAGATATAAGGGAGCGTTCCGTGGCAACAGATGTCGGGGGCATCGCAAGCGAAGATGCCGATATCGTGGAGGAGAGCAGCCTCCTCGACGAATGGAAGGTCGACATCGATGTTCCGTCGGCGAGCGCATTCGAGGGCTTTATCGGCGACGAGTCGACTATGTGCCATGAGGATGGCACGTAGTCGACTCGACTTATCGTAATACTTATCTATGATAGATAGTGGGTTCAAAACTCGATGATTTCGCACCAGCCATGTTCGTCAGGTTCGGTGCCATATTGAATGCCACGGAGTTTGTTGTAGAGCTTTGTGGTGATAGGTCCTGCCTCTTGCATTCCATATTCGAACTTACGGCCATTGTCGAGGTCGGTTATTTCGCCGATAGGGGTGCATACAGCGGCAGTGCCGCAGTTGCCGACTTCGTCGAACTCAGCGAGCTCCTCGTAGGGGATATGACGTTCCTCAACGTTGAGGCCCATATCGCGAGCGAGCTGACGGAGGCTCTTGTTGGTGATAGAGGGGAGGATGGTTTCGCTGGCGGGAGTCACATAAGTATTGCCCTTAACGCCATAGAAGTTGGCAGCGCCACACTCGTCGAGATAAGCCTTCTCCTTGGGGTCGAGATATAGCATCACGGCATAACCGAGTTCGTGAGCCTTCTGTCCGGCATTGAGAGAAGCGGCATAGTTACCACCGATCTTGATAGAGCCTGTGCCTTTGGGAGCAACGCGGTCATATTCGCGAGAGAGACATACGCGAGTGGGCTTGAATCCGGCCTTGAAATAGGGACCAACGGGAGTCACGAGCATGATTACCATATAGTCTTCAGAGGGGCTCACGCCGATCTTGGGAGAGATACCGATCTGGAGAGGACGAATATAGAGAGAAGCACCCGACTCGTAGGGAGGGATGAAACGCTCGTTGAGTTTAACGACTTTTCTAACCATCTCCTCGAAGAGTTCGACGGGCATGGGCTGCATAGAGATGCCTTCGGCGCTTCTGATGAAACGCTTGGCATTTTCATCCATGCGGAAGACTCTGACTTTGCCGTCGGGGCCTCTGAAAGCCTTAAGGCCTTCGAACGACTCCTGGCCATAGTGGAGACAGCTGGCTGCGATATGTAAGGGAACATATTCCGAATCGCTGACTACGATTTCTCCCCACTTGCCGTCGGAGAAAGTACATCTTACATTGTAATCGGCTTTCACGTAGCCGAAAGGTAATTTACCCCAATCTAAATTTGGAATTTCCATGTGCTTTTAGGTATGTTAGTTTAAAGTTTAGATATTCAGAAAATTTGATTAAACACTACATATCAGACTGCGACTTTGCAGGTCATATCTCCGACTTTGACGATATAAACGCCATGTGCGGGCATGATCATTTGCGACTTGCCGGCGGGGATGCTTTCATTGCTCACCAGCCTGCCGAGGATAGTAAAAATTTTGACCTGGGCGGGATGAGAAGAATTGATGATGAGCAGTCCGTTAGCCACTTTGATTTCAATATCGGCATCACGAGCCACAACCTTGGCGTCAGAGCGTTCATTCTTGACCGGCTCCCACCCCTTATGCTGGGCGGCGAGAGTCGGCGGGCAAGCTAACAGAGCTGATAATAGCAAAATAGCGCCACAGAAATATCTCATAAAGCCTTTGATCATAGTTGCAAATCCAATAATCACGTAAAATTACAAAATTCTTTTTATTTAACCTTATTAATTAGATAAAAAAATCCCCACAAGGATTAACTTGCGGGGATTTTATTTTAAAAACTTCAAAAAATCAGGTAAAGTGCTGATTATTTTTTGTCTTCTTTTTGGAGTTGCTCCTTAAGAGCCTGGAGAGCGTCGAGGTCGCCGAGAGTAGTCTTTTCTACAGGAGTAGAAGCTACAGTTTCGGAAGCTTGACGTTTTTCAGAGCGCTTGGTAGCATTCTGAGCGCGACGTTCAGCCTTGGTAGCATCTTCAGCGATTCGGCTATGGCTGAGGATGATACGCTTGTTGTCCTTGTTGAATTCGATAACCTTGAAGTCGAGTTCCTCGCCGAGTTGAGCTTGAGAGCCATCCTCCTTAACGAGGTGCTTGGGAGTAGCGAAGCCTTCAACGCCATGTTCGAGGCTGATAACAGCACCCTTGTCGAGGACTTCGATCACCTTACCCTTATGGATAGAGCCGACGGTGAAGATAGTTTCGAAGACATCCCAAGGATTTTCTTCGAGTTGCTTGTGGCCGAGGCTGAGGCGACGGTTGTCCTTATCGATTTCGAGGACTTGCACTTCGATATCGTTGCCGATCTGAGTGAACTCGCTGGGGTGTTTGATCTTCTTGGTCCAGCTGAGGTCAGAGATGTGGATGAGGCCATCTACGCCCTCTTCGATCTCAACGAAGACACCGAAGTGAGTAAAGTTGCGCACCTTGGCAGTGTGACGGCTTCCGATGGCATACTTTTCTTCGATATTTTCCCAGGGATCGTTTTTAAGCTGCTTGAGGCCGAGGCTCATCTTGCGCTCCTCGCGGTCAAGAGTGAGGACCACAGCCTCGACTTCGTCGCCGACTTTGAGGAAATCTTGCGCGCTGCGGAGGTGTTGGCTCCAGCTCATTTCGCTGACGTGGATCAAGCCCTCAACGCCGGGTTGCACTTCAACGAAAGCGCCATAGTCAGCCATAACGACAACTTTACCCTTGACATGATCACCGACTTTGAGGTTGGCGTCAAGGTTGTCCCAAGGATGGGGAGTAAGTTGCTTGATGCCGAGAGCGATACGCTTCTTCTCGTTGTCGAAGTCGAGGATAACGACCTTGATATCCTGGTCGAGTTCCACCACTTCGTGGGGATCTGAAACGCGGCCCCAGCTGAGGTCGGTGATATGAACGAGACCGTCCACGCCGCCGAGGTCAACGAACACACCGTAAGTAGTGATGTTCTTAACCTTACCTTCGAGCACTTGACCCTTTTCGAGCTTGGAGATGATCTCCTTCTTCTGCTGTTCGAGTTCAGCCTCGATGAGAGCCTTGTGGCTAACAACGACGTTCTTGAACTCTTGGTTGATCTTAACGACCTTGAACTCCATAGTTTTGCCCACGAATACGTCGTAATCGCGGATAGGACGCACGTCGATCTGCGAACCGGGGAGGAAGGCTTCGATGCCGAAGACATCGACGATCATACCACCCTTGGTGCGGCTCTTGACGTATCCCTTGATCACCTCATCGTTGTTCAAAGCTTCGTTTACACGGTCCCAGCTGCGAGTCTGGCAAGCCTTCTTGTGGCTAAGACGGAGCTGGCCGCTCTTATCCTCGAGAGTTTCAATATAAACTTCTACTTCGTCGCCCTCCTTGAGGTCGGGATTGTAGCGGAATTCGCTTACAGGGATTATGGCGTCAGACTTCATGCCGATATCAACGCGCACTTCACGCTTGTTGATCGATTTCACGGTGCCTGTCACCACTTCGTTTTCTTTTGCTGTCTTGAGAGACTCGTCGTAAGTATTGATTAATTCTTCACGAGTTTTCTCGCCGGCAGTTGAGCCATTTTCATAGCTCTCCCAATCGAAATCTTCGATGGGGGTTTGAACTTTTGATTCAGTCATTAAAAAAGGTTAATAATAGGGTTAATAAATCTCTCCTTATGGCACGCTACGCCATAAGCGCCACAAAATTAGAATTTTATTTACTTTTTTCCAAATATTTTCACCTCAAAATTATCATTTTCTCGCATCTTTTCTTCTATTTCTCATTTATTATTACTTATTTTGCAACCGATATG
>SFMJ01000124.1 GCA_004553095.1 Bacteroidales bacterium | reverse complement strand
GCTACGCATAGGTGTGGTACGTGCGCGTGTCTCGGCTTCAGTTAAATCAGGCAAATCAGTAGACAATAAAAAAAAGAGTCTTGTCGCTCGCAGAGCAAATCCTTCAGTTTGTGTTATCTACTGATTTTACTGATTTTACTGATTTTGGCTACGCATAGGTGTGGTACGTGCGCGTGTCTCGGCTTCAGTTAAATCAGGCAAATCAGAAGACAATAAAAAGAGAGTCTTGTCGCTCGCAGGAACGCGCTCTAAAGGAAGCCGCAGATGAATACTGTCAGGATCAGCAATGGGGCTATCCAGCGTATTATGAATCTTATGGGCAAGGCAAGGCGTGTCTTCAGACTACCGGCATTGCTCAACTGATCGGAGAGCAAACCCTTCGGGGCAAACCAACCCAGCCAGATGCAGAGACCGATCGACACCACAGGCAGAAGCACGTTGGTGGCAAGTGTGTCAAGGAAGTTGAATATTGACAACCCGAAGATGGTCACTCCGGATAATGCTCCCTGCGACAGCGAGCATATCGGACTGATGACAAAGAGTGGCAACATCACTATCAGCACCGCTTTGAGACGACTCACTTTAAAGCGATCGCGTATGCACGCCACAGCCACCTCCGCCACTGAGATGGTCGAAGTCAAAGCCGCTACTGCCAATAACAAGAAGAAAAGTATCGACCATATCTGCGTGCCATGCATCTGCATGAACACCTCCGGGAGTGTAACAAACACCAAAGTTGCCCCCTCTATTCCCTCGCCATTCAAGCCAAAAGACATCACCGCCGGGAAGATGATAAGCCCCATCATCACAGCCACAAGCAGGTCAAGCAGCGACACGGTCACAGCCGTCTTCGTGAGATTGGTGTCGCCGGGGAAATAAGATGAATAGGTCACCAAGACCCCCATGCCGAGCGACAAGGAGAAGAAGGCCTGACCCAAGGCACTGATAAATGTACCGGAAGTCACCACACTCCAGTCGGGCCGCAAGAAAAAGGTGTATCCCTCAAGCGCCTTCTCGAAACTTAAGGCTCTGATGCAGAACACCACAAGCAACACAAATAATACCGGCATCAACCAATTGGAGAGGCGTTCTATACCCTTCTGCACCCCTCCGAGCAGCACACCGATGTTGATGACTATCATGATCACTGTCGCCACCATCGGAGTCCATGTGTCGGAGATATATTCCTTCATGTGGCCGGCAAAAGTGGATTTCATGTCGGGGCCAACGTTGGCATAGAGTTCGCCGGTGATCGACTCCCATAGATATTCCACTGTCCAGCCTACCACCACCATATAGAAACTCAAGATCAAGTAGGCAGCCATGATCGAAAGTCCTCCGAAACTGCGCCATCCCTTGCCGGCACCAAGACTCTTCATACTGCCGATGGCATCGCTCTTGCCGGCTCGACCTATCGAGAACTCCGCCAGCATCACCGGAATACCCAATAGAATCACACAACCTATATAGATGATCAAAAAGGCACCTCCACCATTGGCTTGTGCCACCGCCGGAAATCGCCAGATATTGCCAAGACCCACCGCCGAACCGACCGTGGCGGCTATCAATCCTATCTTCGAGGAGAATGTACCTTTTTTTGGGTTGATGTTTCTTTTAATTCCTTACCTTTTTACCTTAAAATCTGCTATTTTGACTACCAACAGGGTAAATATCCATCATCACCGGGGATACTGCCCCAGATATGTATATATTTTTAACACTTATCTTTTGAATATGAGGGAATATTTTTGTATTTTCGCAAAGATAATAAAATTTTTTCTGAATCCGCAGATTATTCCATGAAAGCCATAAGACAAATTTGCGCTTTTGTCAAAGGATATACTCATGAATATGCCGAGTTATTGCGACTTGGCTTCCCCGTATTGCTCACGCAGTTCGGTGTGATTATCATGAGTTTTGCCGACACGATGATGGTGGGTGCCTACGGTGTCGATCAGTTGGCGGCATCAGCATTCGTCAACAGCATCTTTCTGATACCCTTGGTGATGCTATCGGGGTTGGCATCGGGGTTGACCCCTCTGGTCGGGGCCTCCTACTCACGCGGCGAGCATGATCTCTGCGGGCGAGTGACTCGCGCCGGCATCCATGTCAACCTGTTGGTGTCCGGAGGTTTCACCCTAATCATGGCAGGCATCTATTTTCTGGTCGACCGGATGGGACAGGCTCCCGACATACTCCCCATCGCCCGCCCCTACTATCTGACCCTGCTCGCCACGATCATACCGATGTCGCTCTTCAACTCTCTCTCACAGATGTGTAATGGCGTCACCGACACACGTACGCCGATGTGGTTCATCCTCGCCTCGATAGTGCTCAACATCTTGGGCAATTGGCTTCTGATCTTCGGCAACTGGGGGTGTCCGCGTATGGGGCTCACCGGCGCCGGGGTCGCCACGCTGATCTCCCGACTTGTCGGAGTGATCGGCTTAGCAGTGGCACTCCTCTGCTCTCGCAGATATGCCGCATACCGCCGGGGGTTCTTCGACCGAGTCCCCCTCCCGGGATTGCGCCGCCGTGTTTGGTCAACTTCCTATCCGATCATGATACAGACCGGCATCGAGTGCTCTCTGTGGTCGTTTGGCGCTGTGGTTTGCGGATGGTTCGGGAAGGTGCAACTCGCCGCCTATCAGATCGTGAACACCATCGGCCAACTCGGCTTTATGACCTATCTGAGTTTCGGGAATGCCGTCTCTATCCGTGTGGCAAACTTCGCCGGAGTCGAGGATGATGCCTCAGCACGACTTGCCACGCGTGCCGGACTGCATATCAACTATCTTCTGGCAGCTATCGCCTCGATGGTGATGGCTATATTCGCGCGATATCTCATCTCGTCGTTCAATAGCGACCCGGATGTGATCCAAGCAGGTATGCTCTTTATCCTGCCGCTGGTGCTTTATCAGTTCCTCGATGCCACACAACTTACCTACATCAATGCCATCCGCGGCACTTCTCGTGTGCAGCCCCTGCTCGGCATCTCGATAGTAAGTTATGTAGTGGTCGGCGTACCCATCTTGCTACTCCTCGCCTGCACCTTCGATATGGAGAGTGTCGGCGTATATTATAGTTTCGATGTGGCACTATTCATGGCGGCACTTCTCGCCTATATAGTATTCCGGCGCACGCCGATCACTTCGACATTAGAGCGGGAACGCGCTCTTATCAAAAAGGTCTAATTTAATTCCAAAAAGTTATGATGAGTAACGATATTGATCCTAACAATGTATTGCCACAGTGGGCAGAGGGTCTTGATTGTGCTGTAACAGTCTGCGACAGCGAGGGAATCATCCTCTATATGAATGAACGCTCGCGCACCACATTCGCCAAGTATGGCGATATCATCGGCCATTCACTCTTCGAGTATCATCCCGAGCGAGCTTGCGAGATAATCCGCCGACTCCTCCGCGATGGGGTGTCGAACACCTATTCCATCTCCAAGAATGGGGTGAAAAAAATCATCCATCAGACACCCTGGCGTCTCGCCGACGGCTCGGTAGGGGGACTTGTGGAGATCTCTATGGTGGTGCCCGAAGAGATGCCCCATTATGTCAGAGAATCTTCCAAATCATAATTCATGATTTGAGGGTTCTCTTGAGTTATTAATAAGAACAACAAATTTTTGAAATATCTAAATTTTATTTTATCATGAAAGAAGCAATCGCTACCAACGCTGCTCCGGCAGCCATCGGCCCCTATTCACAGGCCATCAAGACAGAATCGCTGATCTATTGCTCGGGACAGCTTCCCATCGATCCTGCCACCGGCAAGATGCCCGAGGGTGTGAAAGAGCAGACTCGTCAGAGCCTCGCCAATGTCAAGGCTATCCTCGCTGCCGAGGGTCTCGACATCAACAATGTGGTTAAGACCACTGTGCTCCTCGCCGATATGAGCCTTTTCGGCGAGATGAATGAGGTGTATGGTGAGACTTTCTCTCAGCCTTATCCTGCACGTTCTGCTTTCGCTGTGAAGGCACTCCCCATGGGTGCTCTCGTAGAGATCGAAGTTATCGCTACTCGATAATTGAGATTCGCTCTTGTAGCACAAAATCATTATCCCCACTCTATCGGCTGAGCCAATAGAGTGGGGATAAAAAAATAAAAGGATGCATCTCGAAAGATACATCCTTTTATTTCGTTGTCTTACCAGGATTCGAACCTAGACAGGCAGAACCAAAAACTGCAGTGCTACCATTACACCATAAGACAATCCTTTAAGAAACAGGATCTTAGGTCAGCGCGATAGGCTCATCATCGCCCCTTTATCCTCGTTTCGAGTGCAAAGTTAATAATTTTTTTACTATCGTGCAAAAAAATCTTATCTTTTTTTATTTTTTCATCGTAAAGTGGCGCGATGATAGTCTATAGCCGTCGCAGAAGATCTCCACGGTGTAGTCGCCGGGTGTCAGTGTGGTGTTGACATCCCAATAGATGGATACGGCAAGTTCTTCGTTGGCATATTCCACAGTGCGGCGGGCTGTCGATTGCACAGTCTGACCATCGATCTTGAAGCTGCCGCCGCCACCCAAGAGCGCTCCTTCGGGGGAAATCACTCGCATATAGAAGTCTTTCTTGCCTGCTGAAGCAGTGTTGTTGGGACTCACGGTGAAACTTGCACCGAGCTGGCGTGCCTTGGTGATGTTTTTCTCCACTTTGCCTTTCTTGTTATAGGCTTTGAAACTGAGTCCGGAGATGTTGAGCTTCTTGGCGAGTTGGACTGTTTCGGTGAGTTGCTTATTGGTCGTGGTGGCTTGAGTCACCTGTGTGGAAAGTTCTTCATTCTTTTGGTTTACCTTTTCGATCTCTTGCTTCAGGCCTTCATTCTCTTCGCCGAGGCGTTTGATCTCTTCGAGATAGTGGCGCACGATTCCTTTGAGAGTTGCGATTTCTCCCTCCAGTTGTTTGATCTTGGCGCGACTTGCCGAGAGGTCTTTGGCATGTTTGCTCTTCTCTTCATTGAGTTCGCGGATCAAGCCCTCCACTTTCATACGAGCTTGATTGTATTGCTGCACCAAAGAGTCATTTTTCAGGTAGATCTGTTGACCCTCATATTGAGAGAAGTCATTGTTGAGCTGATTGAACTCATTGGTAAGGAGGAGCTGATCATTGGCGAGGGCAAGGCTGTCGGCGCGTGCTTGCGCTTCGTTGATAGCTATAGTGTTGCTGTTGTTGCGGACTATCAGCACTACTACCAAGGCGATAAGAGCCACCAATGCCACACCGCCGGCTATAAAAATCGGTTTAAGTTTCTTATTCATGACACTATGTGTTTCAATTATGTGAGGGTTCTATGAGCAAAACAGGCGTTCCACTCCAAAGTCACCACAAAGATAGTGATTTAGCCCGACTTAACCAAATTTTCGTCCCAACCCAAGCACTATTTGTTTGTTAGAGCCATACAAATCCATAGATGTTTGCCATGCTCATCCATAGACACAAAAAGAATATCGGCAATCCCGGAGGGGATCACCGATACCTTTAACCTTGACTTTCGTCTCAGTCTGTTCTGATTACTGAGCAGCCTCAACAGGAGCAACCTCAGCAGCAGCAGTCTCAGCAGCAGCAGTTTCAACAGCAGCAGTTTCAACAGCAGCAGTTTCAACAACAGTAGACTCAGCAGCTACAGACTCAGAATCGTTAGCAGCTTCCTTAGCGCCACCGCAAGATACGAGAGACACTGCGAAAAGAACAGCGAGAGAATAAACTAATTTCTTCATTTCTTTAAAATTTTAAAATAATAAAACAATGTATTTGCTATCAAAAACGATGCAAAGGTAATACTTTTTCTTTTATCCGTGCAAATATATCACCAATTTTTTTCGCTTTTAACACCATTTTAGGCGATTTTTAACATTTTTAAGTTAATTTTCGGAGATTTTACCCCGTTTTAGAGCGCGCTCCTTAAATTTTTGGGCTACGACCTCTACGACCCCAAAAATTTAAGGAACGCGCTCTGATAAGCTACGGCAAGAAGACCGATCAGAGAATCGATGCCGGTGATGTCTCAACCGGCGACTCCGGCGCACTGAAATAGACATCAGAAACCCCAAAACAGTAAAAAATTCAATAGAAAAATATGTTCGATATACTTTTCTATTGATTTTTTTACTACTTTTGCATTATGGAAAAGAATTTAACAAATTTAGGGAACATACCGATAACCACATCTATTCTGAAGTCTCTCT
>SFMJ01000123.1 GCA_004553095.1 Bacteroidales bacterium | reverse complement strand
CACTCGCCGTATCCTCGCTGTGTGGCGAATATCTTATCATCTTTGCGAATAATCGCAGCTACGACTTCTATCTGTTTCATAGCTCCTTAATCCCAATTGACTTCAAGTAATTATATATTCCATCGTACCACTCAGGTTTGCGTGTCTCGTCTGGCGGAATGCCATCGTCCCCATTAGGAACGACAATTATCATACCTTGACGGGCCCTGGTCAGTAATACTCGGTATGCATTTATCTGATATTCCTTGTTGATACCCTTATTGATTCTCTGCCACTTTGTACCACTCCGTAGTTGAAAATGCTGCCACGATGACCAGTCTTCCTTCAGTCGCAGGTCAGCATCCCACGTCACACAAGCCCAGTCGATCTCAAGCCCCTGCACTTTGAATTCTGTCAATGTATCTTCTAGACAGTTACTGCTTCTGATGTCCGTGTCGTCTTCCAAGAACCAATGAACAAAGTTCGGCTGATAACGCACATTGATACCAATAGCCTTCAGTCGCTCGGCCTTGCTGCTAGCCAACAGTCCCATCCTCTCACTTCCTCTTGCTTGTTCGCGAAGCCATTGCTTTGCAGCATCAAGATTGCGTGTCAGGAAGATAGGATATTTTTCCAGTTCTTTCAATGTGGCCGCAGCCTCATCTTTCTGAAGTGCCAACAACTGATTGACAAAGATGCTCACCTTCTCAGACCGGAACGACCGCATCGACATTTTCAGGTGCAGGTCCTCCTTCGGAATAAGCTGCTTGCTAATCAACGACAACTCTTCCGCAGATATATCCTTCGATTCAATCAGATAGTCCGACATATAGACATCCCACCCGGGATAACTCCTGTGAACAGACTCTATCCATTCCGTCAATCCGGCTTCACCCTTGTTGATGGCCTGTCCATTACCAACCAGACACACCACAAGTCCCCAGTCCGTCTGCCGGTCCATACATGAAATCAGGTATTCCGGTTCCGAATACGGGAAATCCTTTATACCTTTCTTCTCGCGCATAAAGCGCTTCAGTTCCGCCTGTGTCCAGGCTCGTTGTGCCTCATCGAAGATAGCCACGTGTTCAACAGGAATATATGCCTTGTCAGTATGACTTTGAAAATAACCGGGAACAGGCACAATCTTACCCTCTTCAATTTGAGTACCTTCGAGATAGAGGTCACGATAATGGTGGATCATCTGGATAAAAGCCTTGACCTTACTTCGTGCCTCCTCCTTGGTACAAGCCTTTCTGTTTTCTTGTTTTGCTTTAATTTTGTCACGACGGACGAAGTCGCGAGTCAAAGCCTCCTGAAGAACATTGACCAAAGGAAAATTGCCTGATAGATAAACTGCTTTTTCACCCTTATTAAATTGGTCAATAGCTGTGTTCAGACCGATCAATGTTTTGCCGGCACCGGGTACACCGGTAATAAAGCATATACCTTTACGATTGTTATCTCGACAATAATTTATAATATTTAATAATTCAAGAGATGCATTATCTATATCACCACCATGCTTGGTTATATCTTCTACAGTATTCTCTTCGTATAAAGCGATGGCAGCTTCAATAATAGTGGGAGTAGGCTCATAACCGCTTTTGGCCCAAACATCATCAGTTACTAAAATTTGAGTATCGTGAGGAATACTTTCCAACACAGCGGCAAAAGCATCACGTAACTTGGAAGCATTGACTTGAAGAGGCTCATATACGTTATCTTCGTAATATTTGAGTTCTAAAGAGCAATTCTTGTTACTTTCTTTAGGGGCTACTAATATAGGTATAAGTATTCTTTCAGCGCTTTGTTCGTGGAAATTTTTCAAATCTAATGCATAATCCCAAACTTGAGTTCTTGCTTCTCGAGTAAATTTTTGCTCGGAAGTTTTATATTCCAGAACAAATATAATTCCATCTATGACAACAATTACATCGGCACGTCGACCCATTCTGGGTATATTATATTCGAAATATATGCTACCCCGAAATCGATAAGGTTGAAGGATCTCTTTCAGGGTATAAATTTCCTCCACCCATGATTGAGACGTTTCGTCGTTAATATCATGTTGTGAAGCTAAAGTCAGTTTACCTATTATTTCATTGACATTTCTATCAATAAAGGATGCAATAGTATCCGAATAATAATATCGAGTAGCTGCCATAAATAGTCTTTATTTTATGGTTAGGTAGCCGGTTTGGAGTAGGAAAAGAGAGTAGAAGACGGGAGAATTTGTTGCCGTCTTCTACTCTTTTGTTTTCAAGAGGATTTATTGCTCTTCGATGTCTATATCGAAGTCGTCGGCATATAGGTCGGCTTTGTCGTCGGCTGTTTCGCTGCCGGGGATTTCGTCACCGGTGCTGCCGGCAAATGCTACGCCGGGTATGGAGACGGGCATACCTTGCTTTCCACCCTTCTCGGCGTTGAGCTGGTCGACAATCTTCTGTTCCAGTTCTTCAGCCAGGTCGGGATTGTCGGCTATCACCTTCTTCACGGCGTCGCGACCTTGACCCAACTTGGTGCCATTGTAGGAGAACCATGCCCCCGACTTCTTGATGATGCCATGCTCCACACCGAGGTCGATGATCTCACCCGCCTTCGATATGCCTTCGCCAAACATGATTTCGAATTCAGCCTTCATGAATGGAGGCGCCACCTTGTTCTTCACCACTTTCACTTTGGCGACACGACCCACTGTGGTGTCACCATCCTTGATAAAAGTGGAGGGACGAATCTCGATGCGCACCGAAGCGTAGAACTTCAGGGCATTACCGCCGGTGGTGGTTTCGGGATTACCGAACATTACACCGATCTTCTCACGGATCTGGTTGATGAAGATGCAGCAAGTGCGAGTGCGAGAGATGGTGCCGGTGAGTTTGCGCATGGCTTGCGACATAAGTCGCGCATGAAGTCCCACATTCTTATCGCCCATTTCCCCTTCGATTTCAGCCTTCGGGGTGAGGGCAGCCACCGAGTCGATCACCAGCACATCGATAGCGCCGGAATTGATCAGCTGCTCGGCGATGTCGAGAGCCTGCTCGCCATTGTCGGGCTGAGCGAGGAGAAGGTTGTTGACATCGACTCCCAGTTTCTCGGCATAGAAACGGTCGAAAGCATGTTCGGCATCGACGATGGCGCAGATGCCGCCGCTCTTTTGCGCCTCTGCTATCACATGGATAGCCAGTGTGGTTTTACCCGACGACTCGGGACCATAGATTTCGGTGATACGACCGCGAGGGAGGCCACCGACGCCGAGAGCATAGTCGAGACCCAGCGAACCGGTGGAGATAGCCTCCACATCTCTGACGGCATCATCGCCGAGGCGCATCACGGTGCCCACGCCGAAATCCTTCTCCAAGTGAGACATTGTCACATCGAGAGCCTTCAACTTAGCCTCTCTATCTGAAATGCGAGCTCCTGAGGGAGTCGCTGCTTTTTTCTTTACTGCCATAGTCTGTTTTGTTTAAATTATTTTTTTTCTGCTTGCAAAGTTAATACTTTCAAATTCACCATCATATAGGGTGATGAAAATAAATTTATAAAAAATATTAACTGACTGCAAAAAATCCGCAGTTTGGCGTCATAACTGCAAAATAGAGCAGACATTAGAGCGTACGCTCTTAGAACTCCATATTGGCATCTTCGATGAGTTTTTTATCCTCCTCGACAGTCGAACCGACAGTGGTAAGGAGGTCGCCTACGATGCCTCCGTTGATGCCGATAGTCATAGCGCGCAGTTGGGCGTCGCGGCTCAGTTTGGTTCTGCCGCCGGCGAAGCGGATGATGGCGCGTGGATGGATGAAGCGATAGAGGCAGATGGTGTCGAGGATTTCCTCTTCGGAGAGGGGTTGTGCCTTCTCAAGGGGAGTGCCGGGGATGGGGCAAAGGATGTTGACAGGTATCGACATAGGATTGACACGGCGAAGGGCTATGCCGAGGCCTACACGTTGTCGGCGAGATTCGCCCATTCCGATGATGCCACCCGAGCAGATTTCGAAGCCTATTTTCTTGGCGGTCTCGATGGTGCGGAATTTATCCTCGATGGAGTGGGTGGTGCAGAGTGAGTCGAAGAAATCGGGGGCAGCCTCGAGGTTGCAGTGATAACGGCGCACGCCTGCATCCCAGAGTTTTTGGAGTTCCTCCTCATTGAGCAGACCCATAGAGGCGCAGAGGCCGACATCCTCCCACTTCGCCATATCCTTGAAATAAGAGCAGGCATGATCCAGTTCGACGCCGGTCATCTTGCGGCCCGAGGTTACGAGCGAGATATGGCGGATTCCTTGGCGGTGATTATACTCAGCTTGGCGCATACACTCCCGGCGCGAGATGAGGGGGTAATTCTCCACTTTGGTTTTGAAATGAGCAGACTGTGCGCACCACTTGCAATTCTCGGGGCACTTTCCGGATCGGGCATTGATGATAGAACAAGAGTCGAAGCGTCGAGGGCCGAACTTAGCGGTAATCTCCTTAGCAGCCTCATAGAGGGCTTCACGGTCGGTGGCAGCCTCATCGCAGAGGGCATACGCCTGCTCCTCCGAGATCTCACCCCCGGAGAGAATAACGTCTTTCAAAGACTCAATCAGCGACATAATGATATATCTCCTTTCTTAATAAAAGATGATAGTAAAAAAGAACTAATATTCAAAGTTACAACAAACTT
>SFMJ01000122.1 GCA_004553095.1 Bacteroidales bacterium | reverse complement strand
TGTTGTAAGTGCCTTCAGCTGAGATTGTAGCCTCATCAGCGGATGTAGCACTGATCCAACCTGTTTGTTCACCACTCTGATCCATTATTTTGATACCGAATTCACCGGCTACTACACCACCTGTCCATTCATATTTGCCACTGTTCTCTGTGAGTTCTACGCTTGCCCAGCTAGGATCACCTGTGATAGTGCCATGAAGAGCATATCTTACAGTAGGTTGAGGGTCGGGATCGGGGTCGGGATCGGGAGTTACTGCACCGCTTGCTTCAACGCGAACAGTCTTGCTATCGAAGTCTATAGTGAAGATATAAGTTCCTGCAGCGAGTTTCCAAGAGTTGGCTGCCGATGCATTTACACCTGCTTTGAACACTTTGTAAGCAACATCGGTAGAGAGTGCTATAGCTTCATCTTTAGTTTGTGCACCATAACGATCGCTACCATTTACAGCATCCCAGTTAACACCTTTAGCTGTGATGAAGGTGAAGTATCCATCTGTAGATTCGCTGCTTGAAGCCTTAAGTTCGGTTTCTACACTGAACTTGTTGCCATTTTTTACCATAGCAATAGGATTGGAAGTGCTCCAAGAACTTGCGAAGTTGCCGGTAAGGTAAACATTCTCAGGAGTTTCAACAGTAGGATCGGGATCAGGATCCGGGGAGTAGTGCCTTGACGGGTGATGGTCAATTTCATAGTTGTAGGATTGAACGAGAAGGTGTATTCACCGGCAAGTGAACTTTTCCAGTTCGAGCCATTATACTTGGCGGCATATTCACCGACATCATTAACGGTTGTTGTACCATTAGCTGAGATCCAAGCAGTCTGTTCACCATTTGTTTGTTCCTGGATGCCGAATTCACCGGCTACGACTGTGCCGGTCCATTCCCATGCACCATTATTCTCAGTCATAGCTGTCGTTTTCCAGCTACTACCATCACCAAGTTGCCCGTGGAGTGCGTATGTATGTGCTACGGGATCTCCAAATGAACTGCCTTCGGGAAGTGTTGCCTTGATAGTTGAGAGGTCTGAAGCCACTTCGTAAGTAATCTCTACACCATCCATTGGAGCGGCGATGTCGTCGTCGCCGGCCTTCAAATTGGCTGTCGCTGTGGTTGTGGCTTTGTTCCACTCTCCATTAAGCGTCTTGGCATTGGGATTGAAAGCCGTCTTCCACCCACCTTTGGCTGTGGAGATCTTAAATCCACCTTTGGCTTTAAATGTGTAGACTCCGTCAGCAAGCTCTACTTGTAACGGATTCTCAGGATTCCACGCTGCGGGAGCTCCTGTCACACTTCCACCTGTCACGTAAATTGTAGCTTGTGCTGCCATCGATATCAATGCCGCACTAAGCATGAGTACAAGTTTCTTCATGATTTTTGTTGGTTTATTAATTGATTTGGTTATTTAGCTGAAACTATTATGCACACTTAGGGATGCTAAGAATTTATGCCATATCAAGTGTAGATATTTACACCCAGATATGCATAGTTCTTCCCTGCATCTGCTATGTCATATTATTACCAATTACTTAGATTTTAAAGTTAGTCTTTACCGGAGTTTTTATCCATCCGCAATCCATCCGCAAATTTACACAAATATTTTTTTGTCTCAAAATTTATCAATAATTATTTGCATTTATTTGCCTAATATTTAGAGCTCTTATCATTTTATTTCTATCCTTATCTCTTCCTCTACTCATAAAAGATATATCAGCAAAGTGTGAATATGAAAATTATTTTCTAACTTTGCATTTTGTTATTAGACTCCCTCCTCCGAGGTTTACTTTCCGGGATTCTTTCCGGGACTCTCTCCTCTCTTTACTATTAAACTAAACACTAAATATGAAGGTTCTGAAATTTGGTGGCACTTCTGTCGGTACGGTCGATAGTCTTCGCAATGTCAAAAGCATCGTCGACGCTCTCGATTCTCCCGCTATTGTCGTGGTCTCTGCTCTGGGTGGACTCACCGACCGCCTTATCGCTACTGCCAATATGGCTGCCTCCGGCGATGTGGAGTTTAAGTCTTCTATGGCTCAAATGCGCCAACGCCATCTCGATATTATTAATACGCTCGTGCCCGACGACCGCCGCCCCGCTGTGCTGGAGGTCGTCTCTTCTCTCCTTAACAATTTAGAGGATCTATATACCGGGCTTTCACTCGTGCGCGACCTCTCCGAACGAGTTCTTAACCAGGTGGTTAGCTTCGGTGAACGAATGTCATCGGTGATTGTGGCGAATATCCTTAATGATGCTATTCATCATAATTCTTTGGATTTCGTTAAGACGGAGAAGTGGTTTAACCGCGATATCGCCTCTCGCCAACTTATCGATCGCCTTATCAAGGAGGAGTTTCCCCTCCCCCTGAGACGTACGGTCGTTACCGGTGGTTTTATCTCCACCGACAAGGATACCGGTGAGATCACCAACCTCGGCCGTGGTGGCAGCGACTATACCGCGGCGCTTATCGCCGCGGCGCTCGATGCCGAGTCGCTCGAGATTTGGACCGATGTCGATGGCTTTATGACTGCCGACCCCCGTATCATCAAGGATGCTCGTGTCATCGATAATATGACTTTCATAGAGAGTATGGAACTCTGCTCGTTTGGCGCTAAGGTGATTTATCCCCCTACGATCTATCCGGTGTTCCATAAGAATATTCCTATTAAGATTCTGAATACTCACAATTCCTCTGCTCCCGGCACTTTCATCACCGATTCGACCGATCATTTGCCCGACACCGTCAGAGGTGTTTCGGCTGTGAGAAAAACTGCTATGATCTCCGTTACCGGTAGTCTGGTGGATAATGTGGCGCAGATCAATTCTCGCTGCTATAACGCGATGGCTCGCCATGGCATCAGCATCTTCTTAGTAGCTCAACCCGATAAGGAAACCACCTTCTCGATGACTCTGGCTTGCCAAAATGCCCAACAAGCTGCCAAGATATTGCGCGATGAGTTCGCTCCCGAACTCCTCACCGGCGAGGTGAAGTGTGTCAATGTCGAGGAGGATCTCGCCATTCTTGCCGTGGTCCGCGAGTCTATCAAAAATATCAAGGGGCTCGGCCCGAGACTCGTCAACACCATACAGCGTGCCGGAATCAAGGTGAAGGCTGTGTCGGATGGCGCTTCCGAAACCACCATTGCCATTATCGTGGCGGAAGCTGACGTCGAACATGCCCTCCGCTTGGTCCACACTGCCTGCTTCCAGTAAATGATATCAGATATCGATCTAATCACTAATATCTAATATCTATCAACTAAACACTAATATCTATTAACTAATCACTCCCACTTGGCATGGATATAAAAAACGCTAAGTTCGAAATAAGTTGCCCCGATGTGAAGAAGTGCCCCGACACCGCCGCCCCTGAGTATGCCTTTATCGGCAGATCTAATGTCGGTAAGTCGTCGCTGATCAATATGCTCTGCAAAAGCAAAAAGATGGCGAAAACTTCGCAGATGCCCGGCAAAACCCTCTTGATCAATTATTTCAATATCGATGCCGGCAGCTGGTACCTCGTCGACCTCCCCGGTTATGGCTTCGCAGCTCGAGGCAAGGAACAACGTGCCCGCCTCGAGGAGCTAATACAAGGCTATATCCTCCACCGTCAGCAACTTACCTGCCTTTTCGTTTTGATCGATATACGACATAATCCCCAGAAGATCGACCTGGAGTTCTTGGATTGGATCGGAGAGAATGAGATCCCTTTCTCTATCATCTTCACTAAGGCTGATAAGTTGGGCCCGGTGGCGGCTAAAAGGAATGTCGATGCCTATTGCCGGGAACTCCTCCTCACCTGGCATGAGTTGCCCCCGGTCTTTGTATCCTCTTCAGAGAAGGGGCAAGGCCGTGAGGAGATCCTCGAGTATATCTTCCAAATCAACGAAGAAGTCAAGAACTCATCTATCTGAAATCATGTATCTTAAATCTCTTATCAATAGCGATTCCCGCAATTCGGAAGTCATCCGTTTCGCTTTTGTCGGTGGCTTTTGCACTCTCTTGCAATATGGCATATATGTCGTGTTCGTCAATGCTGTCGGTGTTACCCCCGTCGTCTCGACCATCATCAGTTATACCATTAGTTTTGTCGCCAATTTTCTCTTCTCCAGTTTCTTTACTTTTCATAGCAGCCCCAATGCCAAGAAGGGATTGGCTTTCACCGCCAGCCACCTTATCAATATGGGAATGCAAACCGGCCTTGTGGCTGTCTTCAAACTGGTAGTAGGGGATACCTTGGCACTCCTCCCGGCTTTGGCAATCTGCGTACCAGCCAATTATTTTATGGTGAGATATGCATTCAAAGGTAAACGATTCCAATCCAAGAAGAAGTAAGGAACGCGTAAGAGCCTCTACGACCCCAAAAATTTAAGGAACGCGCTCTAAACTAAAAATATCAAAAATATCATAAACATTAAATCTAAGTTTACATGAAAGTAGCATTTGCAAGCGACCATGCCGGTTATGAACTGAAACAATATCTTATCGGCATAATGAAGGAGAGAGGTTACGAAGTAGAAGATTTCGGTACTCACTCCACCGACTCTTGTGATTATCCCGACTTTGCTCACCCTGCTGCCAAGGCTGTCGAATCGGGTGAGTGTGATTTCGGCATCGCTATGTGTGGTTCGGGCAATGGTATTCAGATGACCCTCAATAAGCATCAAGGTATTCGCGCTGCCCTTTGTTGGTTGCCCGAGTTGGCATCTCTCGCCCGTCAGCACAATAATGCCAATATTCTCGTGCTTCCGGCACGCTTCATCAGCCGCGATGAGGCTGTCAAGATCCTTGACGCTTACCTCGCCGCCGAGTTCGAAGGTGGTCGCCACCAGCGCCGCATAGACAAAATCCCCGCCCTCTAATCACTAATATCTTTTACACTAATAATGTCTTCGTTTCTGATTCAGTTGAATGATCTTCGCTTCTATGCCTTTATCGGCGTAGATCCTCAGGAGCGCAAGGTGGGCAATGAGTATAGTGTCGACCTGAGCATATCTACCGATGCCGGCGATTTTGTGGAGGAGGATCTTTCCACCACCATCTCCTACGCCGATCTCTATGATATTATCGCCGACGAGATTCGTCAACCTCGCCTTCTGCTTGAGTCGACTGCTCGCATCATAGCCCGCAGACTTCGTTCCACATTCCCTACGATAGAGACAGTCAGCGTTAAAATCACCAAATTGGCCCCGCCAATCCCCGGTATCAACGGCTCCGCATCCGTCGAATACCGCGAATGAAAGCAACTGTTTTCGCGAATAAAAGTAGCTGTTATCGCGAATATGTGCTGAAATCATTATAGAAAGCATTCTTGGCTCGATATGGCAAATGTGCTATTTCTTAGTGATTTAACCGCTGTCAGCGAAATATCTTAAAT
>SFMJ01000121.1 GCA_004553095.1 Bacteroidales bacterium | reverse complement strand
GTGTTCGACGGCAAGGGGGATGTGCGCGACTTCCCCGGCGATTACAGCACTTATCGCCACTGCGTGGCGATGCAAGAGAAGGAGCAACGCCAGATGGAAAGCAGTGACTCCGGTGTTGCCGCCACATCGACCTCCGGAAATACATGGCGCAAGAAGGAGGAGAAACGCAAACTCTCCTTCAAAGAGAAGCGCGAAATGGAGCAACTCGAGCAGCGCATCGAAGAGCTCACAGCTCGCCGCGCCGCGCTCGAGGCAGACCTCTCGTCGGGCACACTCCAAGGAGAGGCCATCGTCGTGGCGGGTCAGCAATTTGCCGAAGTCTCCACCCTCCTCGATGAGGCGGAATTACGCTATCTCGAACTTATGGAAATCGAAGGATAATCAGAAGGTGTAGTCGACACATGCGCGGCCACCCTTATGTCCGGCGAGGAGTGCAGCCGCTGCCACATGTGCCGGGTGCTTGGCATATACCTCTACATCTGCCAGCGTGTCGACCACGGCTGTCAGCACCACATCCCACTCTTCAGCAGGATTCTCGTTGATGCCTGTCTCCATCGAGCGGAGCACTTCGATCTGCTCCGGCAACTTATCGAGGGCGGCGGTAAACTTGCGAGCCACCTCCATACGCTCCTCCGGAGTGCCGGTGAGCTTAAATGTAACGATATGCTTTACCATATTCTTTACCTTTTTTCTTTATTCTTTTACCGTTCCTTATAAAAAAGGTGCGCGCTCTGAGAACGCACACCCTAATGTTTCGGTTTATTTTTCTGTCGGAGGATAAAGACGTTCGCGAGCTGCCGCCACTCTCTCGTCGACGATATAATCGTCATAGTCCATCATCTTGTCGATGATTCCGTTGGGAGTCAATTCGATGATACGATTGCAGACGGTCTGGATGAACTCGTGGTCGTGGCTCGACATCATAATCACACCCTTAAATGCTTGGAGAGTATTGTTGAAAGCCTGGATCGACTCGAGGTCGAGATGGTTGGTAGGAGAGTCGAGCACCATCGTGTTGGCGTCGGTGAGCATCATGCGGGCGATCATACATCTGATCTTCTCGCCACCGGAGAGCACGGAAGCCTTCTTGAGCACCTCCTCGCCGCTGAAGAGCATCTTACCGAGGAATCCCTTGAGATAGATCTCCGACGAGTCATTGCTATATTGGCAGAGCCAATCCACGAGGTTGAGGTCTGTTTCGAAGAATGCGCTATTGTCGAGGGGGAGATAGGCAGTGGTGATGGTTTGCCCCCAGTCATATTCTCCGCTGTCGGCTTTGCGATTGCCCATGACGATCTCGAAGAGTGCGGTCATGGCGCGGGGATCGCGGCTCAGGAAAGCCACCTTATCTCCCTTCTCGATTTGGAAATTGACATCTCTGAAGAGCACCTCACCCTCGATCGAAGCAGAGAGACCCTTCACCTCCAGAATCTTATTGCCCACCTCGCGGCTCGGTGTGAAGATGATGCCGGGATAGCGACGCGACGAGGGTTGGATTTCCTCGACGTTGAGCTTTTCGAGCATCTTCTTGCGGCTGGTGGTCTGCTTGCTCTTCGCCACGTTGGCAGAGAATCGCTGGATAAATTCCAACAGCTCTTTGCGCTTTTCCTCAGCCTTCTTGTTGGCAGCCTGCTGCTGACGCAGTGCCAACTGCGACGACTGATACCAGAAATCGTAATTACCGGCGAAGATCGATATCTTGTTATAATCGATGTCGAGCGTGTGGGTGCTCACTGCGTTGAGGAAGTGGCGGTCGTGGCTCACCACGAGCACTGTATTCTCGAAGTTGGCGAGGTAATTTTCGAGCCAAGACACGGTCTCAAGGTCGAGGTCGTTGGTAGGCTCATCGAGCAGAAGATTGTCGGGGTTGCCGAAGAGAGCCTTGGCGAGCAATACGCGCACCTTTTCGTTGGCGCTCATATCCTTCATCAGCATATAGTGGCGATCCTCTTTGATGCCGAGACCGCTCAGCAGGGCGGCGGCGTCGCTCTCGGCGTTCCATCCCTCGAGTTCTGCAAATTTCTCCTCGAGTTCGGCGGCGATGATGCCATCTTCGTCGCTGAAATCGGGTTTGGCATATAAGGCATCCTTGCGCTGCATGATGTCCCAGAGCACGGTGTGACCACGGAGCACGGTCTCGATCACCGTACACTCATCGTAGGCGAAGTGGTCTTGCGACAAAACCGACAGACGCTCACCGGGGCCGAAGGTCACTGTGCCATGTGTGGGGGAGAGCTCGCCTGAGAGAATACGCATCAGAGTCGATTTGCCCGCCCCGTTGGCGCCGATGATGCCATAGCAGTTGCCATGGTTGAATGTCAGATTCACGTCTTGGAAGAGCACGCGCTTGCCGAACTGCATGCCCAGATTATTTACTTGTATCAATGCTGTGAGTCGTTTTTATTTAGTTATTGAGTGGATAAATGGAGGAGTCAGAGGGTTGGGTAGTGGTGCTGTCGAGAGTCTATTAGCGACGAGCTCTCTTGGCTTGACGCACCTGCTTCATCATCTGTGTCGGGCTCATGTTCGAGACCTTGTGCATCATCTTGCGCATATCTTCGAATTGCTTGAGGAGACGATTCACCTCCTCGAGCTTTGTGCCTGAGCCCTTGGCGATGCGCTGGCGGCGTGATCCCTTGATACAGTCGGGGTGTTTACGCTCGTAGGGGGTCATCGAGCCGATGATAGCCTCGATCGACTTGAAGGCATTGCCATCCAGGTCGACATTGTCCAATCCCTTGGTCATCTTGCTCATGCCCGGGATCATGCCGATCAGGTCGGTGAGTTTACCCATCGATTTGATCTTCTGTATCTGCGAGAGGAAGTCGTCGAAATCGAACTTATTCGTTTTGATCCTCGTCTCTATTCTCTTGGCTTCATCCTCGCTGATGGCGCTGTTGATGCGGTTGACAAGTTCCTGCACGTCGCCGCCGCCGAGGATACGGCTTGCCATGCCTCGGGGGTCGAACACCTGGATACCCTCCATCCCTTCGCCTGTGCCGATATACTTGATAGGCTTGGTCACCACGGCGCGGATTGAGATCGCTGCACCACCCTTGGTGTCGCCATCGAGCTTGGTCAGCACCACGCCATCGAAGTCGATGCGGTCGTTAAATGCCTTGGCTGTGTTGACAGCATCCTGACCGGTGGTGGCATCCACCACGAAGAGGGTCTCTTGAGGATTGATGGCATTCTTGATATTCTCTATCTCCTGCATCATCTCCTCATCGACTGCCAGACGTCCGGCGGTGTCGACGATCACCACGTTATAATTCTCCGACTTGGCGTAGGCGATGGCCTCACGAGCGATAGCGACCGGGTCTTTCGAATCTTCGCGGGTGAACATCGGCACTCCCACCTTCTCGCCGTTGACACGGAGCTGCTCGCGAGCTGCCGGACGGTACACGTCGGCACCTACCAGCAGAGGGCGCTTACCCTTCTTCTCCTTCAGAAGCTTGGCTATCTTGGCGGCAAAGGTGGTCTTACCTGCACCCTGCAGACCCGACATCAAGATCACTGCCGGATGCCCATCGGCGTTGAGGGGTACTGTCTCTTCGCCCATCAACTTTACCAACTCATCGTGTACGATCTTTAACATCAGCTCCTTGGGCTTCAGGGCGTTGATCACTTTCTGACCTATCGCCTCTTGTTTCACCCTGTCGACAAATGCCTTGGCAACATTATAGTTGACGTCGGCAGCGACCAATGCCTTTCTTATATCTTTGGTCGTCTCGGAGATGTTGATCTCGGTGATGCGTCCTTGTCCTTTGAGGATTTTGAATGAGCGCTCAAGCCGCTCGGTAAGATTGTTGAACATATCGGTAGTAGGGTCTGTTTATTCTTGTTAATTCTCTTATATATTATGCTTTTGGCAGGAGGTTGGTGCGAGTGTCGGGGAAGATGACTCTCGGCTTCAGGTCGCGAGCCTCTTCGGGGGTGACCAGCGCGTAGGTCATGATGATCACCACGTCGCCGGGCTGTGCCTTGCGGGCTGCCGCCCCGTTGAGGCAGATCACTCCCGAGCCTGCCTCCCCTTCGATCACGTAGGTGTCGAAGCGCTCGCCATTATTATTGTTGACGATCCAAACTCGTTGGCCGGGAAGGATGTCGGCAGCGCGCAGAAGGTCGCTGTCGATGGTGATGCTCCCGATGTAATTGAGGTTTGCCTCGGTAACTGTAACACAATGGA
Source organism: Bacteroidales bacterium (assembly GCA_004553095.1). GTDB lineage: Bacteria > Bacteroidota > Bacteroidia > Bacteroidales > Muribaculaceae > Lepagella. Next base: position 4,779 of record SFMJ01000121.1, on the reverse strand, counting down.
GCTTAGATACAGTGACGCGGTGGATCTTCGATTTCATCATTTCTATAAGCATATCAGCCGTTGTTATTTATAGCGAATATTGTCGATGAGTCTTATTTTGCCGCAATACACTGTGATACATCCCACCACTGAGTCGCTCTCTTCCCACTCGGCTACGGGGAGCAGCGTTCTGCCATCCACGATCTCGTAATATTCCACATCGAGTTCGGGCTGAGCATTGATGCTTTCGACCACCATATCGTGGGTGGCTTGCACCGAGTGCTCTTTGGCATAATCGAGCGATGCCTTGAGGCTGCGATAGATCTCGGGGGCTATGGCACGCTGCTCGGGGGTGAGCAGCGCGTTGCGGCTCGAGAGTGCCAGACCATCGTCGGCTCGCTTGATGGGACATGCCACTATCTCAACATCGATACCCTCGCTCGCTACCATATTGCGGATCACGGCGATCTGCTGGAAATCCTTCTCGCCGAAATAGGCGCGGGTCGGAGTCGCCATGCGGAAAAGCTTTGATACGATCTCGGCAACTCCCTGGAAATGTCCGGGGCGATATTTCCCCTCCATCACTGTGGCGGCGGTGCCCAACTCAAATTCGTGGCGCTCGCGACCCTCCACTCCTCCGGGGTAGATCTCCTCAACCGAGGGGGCAAATACTGCCGACGCTCCAGCCTCTCGCAGGAGAGCAAAATCATCCTCCTCCTTGCGAGGATAGGTGGCAAGGTCGGTCGGATTGTTAAACTGTGTGGGGTTCACAAAGAGACTCACTAACACTATGTCATTCTCCGACACTGCCTTCGTTACCAACGAAATGTGACCGGCATGCAACGCTCCCATCGTGGGCACGAGCCCTATGGAGCGACCATTCTTGCGTTCGTTCGATACATACTCGCCAAGTTCGGCGACTGTCCGTATTATCAACATGATTATTTTTTGAATTTCTTCTTGCTTTTTGCTTCTGTTATTACAGCGAAGGGTATACCCTCGACGACAACAAAATAGTTTAACTCGGCAAAATTACAACAAATTAATTAAACATTATAATTTTTCGGACTAAAACGACAATTTTAGGGCAAAATCACACCTCTGTAAGTTAATTTTTAATAAAAACGGTCTCACATGGTTGGTGTTATGACCCGAAAATGGGATTTTTTTATTAATTTTGCATCTTAAATAGCGTCTGCTCAATTTTGGGGCTGAAAATCCCGCTGACGCGAATGTATAAATAATGGCAGCTAACAAGATAATATTCGTTTCGCAAGAGATCTCACCTTATCTCACCAACACCCTCAACGGCGCTTGGGGCAAGTCTCTTCCCCAGTCGATCCAATCTCGCAAGTATGAGGTCAGGGTCTTTATGCCCGATTATGGCGACATCAATGAGCGCCGTAATCAGCTTCATGAGGTGATCCGTCTGAGTGGCATCAATATCTCGATAGGCGATACCGACCACCCGCTGGTGGTGAAGGTGGCGTCGATGCAACCCTCTCGTATCCAGGTCTATTTCATCGACAATGATGATTATTTCCAGAAGTCGGCTGAGGATGTCGACCCGTTCGGTTCCAACCGTGCCGACAATGATGAGCGTATCATCTTCTTCGCTCGCGGCACTATGGAGACGGCTCGTAAGCTCCGCTGGGAGCCGGAAGTAATGCAGGTGTCGGGATGGGTCTCTACCCTTGTGCCCCTCTATCTGAAGCGTCTCTTCGCCGACGGCCCGGCGTTCGTCAATACCAAGTTGGTATATACCATCCTCCCCGAAGAGCCCATCGAAGCCCTCGATCGCGCTTTCTTCAAGAAACTCGCCGAGGAGGGTGTAGCCGCTGAAGATATCGCCCCATTCGAGGCTGAGGAGGAGCTCTCTGTCAAGACTCTCCATCGCATGGCCATCAAGTATGCCGACGCTGTCGTGTTCCAGACTCCCGAAGTCGATGAGGAACTAAAGACCTATTGCGACGCTATGGGCAAGCAGACTCTCCACTTCACCGGCGAGGGAGATTTCGCCGACCAATACAACGAGCTCTATCACTCGCTTATGGGTAAATGATCACTTGCCTGCCAAGTATATAATTAACATAGAATTACATCGGATGAAGCATAATATATTGACAGCGCTTTTTGCCCTGATGTTGCTGACACTCACAGCCTGTGAAGATGAAGTCAGCACCATCGGCCAGTCGATCTATGATGGCACGGTTACCATCAAGGTCGATTCGATTGTGGGCAAGATACAAGCCGCAAGTTTCAACGGGGGTGATATCGACTCGCGCAACGCTACCAAGCTCCTCGGACGCATCAATGTGCCGGAGTATGGAAGCCTCGACTGCTCATTTGTCACTGAAATGATGAGCGCCTCGAAGATGAATATCCCCGACTCGATCTCTGTCAATGACCTCGACTCGATGAGACTCGTGCTCTCAGTGCCGCGAGGCTCGCTCACCGGCGACTCTCTGGCGCCACAGCAACTCAAGGTCTATCATCTCGGCAAGAGACTGCCCGCCGTGCCGGGGGCTTCGTTCGACCCCTCCGATTATTATCATCCCGACTCGCTGATGGGTAGCCGCAGTTATAGCCTTACCAATATCTCCAAGGGCGACTCCGCTATGAAGAAGGAACCTTATATCCGCATCGCTGTCAAGATGAACTCGATGAAGCTGGCCAAGGAACTTTTCACCAAGTATCGCAACAATGACCCGGTGTTCGACTGGCCTTCGACTTTCAACGATTATTTCCACGGTATATATGTTGAGCAGAATTTTGGCAACGGCTGTATCGCCAATATCGCCGGTGCCGACTTCTTCACATATTGGCATCGCACAGAGAAAAGAAGCGTGATGCAACCCGATTCGACCTACGCTCCGCAAAATGTTGTGGTAAGAGATTCGGTCTGTCTGCTTGGTGCGCAACCCGAAGTGGTGTCGAACAATATCATCTCCTATAAAATTTCTGACAAGATCGAGCAGCTGGTGGCTGAAGGCAACGAAGTTATCACCACTCCCGGCGGATATATTATGAGCCTTAAATACCCGGTGCTCGACCTGATTGATGCTTATCACGACCGTGGCATGGCTCTCTCGGTAGTGTCAAGCCTCTCGATGGAGATCCCCGCCAAGACCATCAGCAATGACTATGGCCTCTCGGTGGCTCCCTACCTGCTGATGGTCAAGAAGAAGGATTATGAATCTTTCTTCAAAGAGAATAAGGTGCCCGATGGCGTCAACTCCTTCTATGCCGAATACGACAGCGAGAGCGGTAGCTATAAGTTCAGCTCTATGCGTTCTTATTTCGTCGAGAAGTATCAAGCATATAAGGATGGCACTTACGTCGATGAGGAGGAATCGGAGTTCTACCTCGTGCCGGTGTCTATCACCAAAGAGACCGTCGAAAACTATTCCGGCACCACCACCTACGTGACTCGCTGCCAACCCTATCTCGAGAAGCCGACCATGACCATCCTCGACACCGATAAGTCGGTGATCTGTTTTACATACGCTGTACAGAAAATTTAACCCTTCGTCTCTGCTATCTGCGTCTGATACCCTAACCATTTAATACCCATATTCCCTATGATGAAACTCCTTCTCTTCAGCCTTCTCTCCTTCCTGACCGGAGCAGCCACCCCGGGTGCTGATTCTCCACAAGGAGCAGACCTTCTCTTCGTCGGTGATGCCATGCAACATCAAGCCCAACTCGATCGGGCGCAAGAACTCGGTAAGGATATGGGCACCGGTTATGATTATTCCACTTGTTTCACATATATCGCTCCGACCATCACCGAAGCTGATTATGCCGTCTGCAACCTTGAAGTGCCACTCGCCGGAGGTCCGGACTATTCAGGCTACCCCTGCTTCTCTGCCCCCGACTCTTATGCCAAGGCTCTCAAAGATGCCGGTTTCGATATGTTCCTCACTGCCAACAACCATTGTCTCGACCGTCGCGATAAGGGGGCGCGCCGCACTCTCGTCGGTCTCGACTCTCTCGGCGTTGATCATATCGGCACTTATGCTGATGTGGCCGACCGTCAGAAGAAGGTGCCTTTCATCAAGAATATCAATGGTATCAAATTCGGTTTCCTCAACTATACCTACGGCACAAACGGCATAGAGCCTAAAGATGGCATCGAGGTAGCCCTTATTAATAAGGATAAGATGGCGCAAGAGATCGCACTGACACGCAATGCCGGCGCCGAAATCATTGTCGTTGCCATCCACTGGGGTGTCGAATATGTGTTGTTGCAAAACCGCAACCAGGAGGAAATCGCCCAATTCCTCGTGGATCAGGGCGTTGATATGGTGATCGGTGGGCATCCTCATGTCATTCAGCCTATGAAGGTGGTCCACAATGACAAGGAAAATAAGGATGTGCTCGTGGTATATTCCTTGGGCAATTTCATCAGCAATATGAAGACTGCCGACACACGCGGTGGTGCTCTGGTCAGAGCCCGTGTAGAGCGCGACAAAGATGGCAAGGCACGCTTCGTCAAAGCCGACTACGACACTTTCTTTGCCGCCAAGCCATGGGGCCCGGCAGCCAATTTCACCGTAATCCCCAGCTGGATGCCCGACAAGATCCCTGCCGCCCAGCTCGACCACTGGAGAATCTTCGAACGCGGAGCCACCAAAATCTTCGACCAACACAACCAAAACGTACCCCGCCGCCACCCCAACAACTAACTAAGGAGCGCGCTCCTTAAATTTTTGGGGTCGTAGAGGTCGTAGCCTTGAGTCGATTTTGATTACTTGCTGAAAGGAGCATACTCCTGTATGTGACTGAAAGCAAGTGATC
>SFMJ01000120.1 GCA_004553095.1 Bacteroidales bacterium | reverse complement strand
CTGATGAGTTTAGCGAGGTCGTTACCGAGGTCTTGATAAGCGAGAGTGCGACGAGCTTCGTTGGTATAAGCAGCCTTTCCGGAGCAGTCGAAAGAGAGAGTAGCGACTTTAGACTTGTCGGAGAGCTTAACCACATCGACAGTGCCCTCGATAGAGGCTCCACGAGAGAAGCCACCGAAAATCACAGCAGTGGCAGTAGAGCCATAGTGAAATTTGTCGACATGGATGATGAGCTCATATTGAGCGGCCTCCTCATCGTCAGTGACTTGTGCATACTTTTTGCACTTCTTGTTGAAAAAGATGTCGAAAGTAGCCTCACTTGCAGCCACCTCAGCGGGATAATCTCTTTCCCAATCGGGGCCCTTTTCCTTAAGGAACTCTTGGGGATTCTTGTCCTCTATCAGCATTTTGGAATAGTCCCAAGTGATGAGGATACGAGCGTCAGGATCTTTGAGAGAGAGCATACTGCCGGAAGTAACATCGGCATCAGCCATAGCAGCCATAGACATCAAGATAGTCGCTGCCAACATTAAAAATAACTTTTTCATAAGAGAACTAAGTTAAAGGTTAGACATTCACTTTATATAATATCGTATCAATCGTCAAAATTAATAATGATAGATAAGATCGCATAGATATTCAGCGAGGTCATTGAAGACTTGCTTCAGTCCGACATACCCCATGACACTACTTTTCATTTGAGTACCATACATTTTGAGGATCTCGACTTGAGCGAAAGGCTCCTCCTCACCGGAACGATAGAAATAAGCATACCCGCTAATAGAGCTACCGGCGCCACCCCAAGCAGACTTAGTGCCGAGTTGTAGAGTTTTGATCACAACTTTGAGTTGAAAAGTAGTTTCGCCGGAACGGACTGCACGAGGGCCCTCCTCGATATCATCGTTCCAACGATCGATGAACCATTCGTACATTTCGGGCTCATATCGATGGAAAACGTCCATACTGCTACCGAAGTCTTGAGTGATATATTCTTCGAGGGGCTTGCGATTGCCTTTAGTTTTGCTGAAATCGAAAGTACACTCAATAGCACCACCTTTATGTTTGAGGGGAGCAAGCGTTCCGGACTTCAATCGTAAGGGGTTATCTCCGGCATAGGCGAGACACACACCCAAGCATATCGTTAATAGAAATGTTGCTAACTTCTTCATAATTTCAGAATTCAAAAAGATTAAAATCGATAAAATAGTTCATATCTCATTGAAATAGAGATTATATTTTTTTGATGACAAGTGCACTGTTGGTTCCACCGAAGCCGAAAGAATTGGAGAGTATCAGATCGATGGGGCGATCGATGGTCTCGCGGGCTATGTTTAGGTTTGCGGCGTAAGTGCTCGGTGAGTCGAGATTGATGTTGGGAGCGACGAAATTATTCTGCATCATCAAGATTGAATATACGATTTCGGAAGCGCCTGCCATCCAGCACTCATGACCTGTCATAGACTTAGTTGAACTGATGAGAGCTTTTTTGCCACGGAACATTTCGTCGAGAGCCATAGCCTCATAGTCGTCGCCTTGGGGAGTGGAAGTGGCGTGAGCGTTGATATAATCGATATCGTCGGCAGCCACATCAGCATCCTTAAGAGCTCTTGACATAGCGATGATCGAACCTATATCGCTGGGTTGGGAAATACCCATACCATTAGAAGAGAATCCATACCCGACCACTTCAGCGAGGATATTAGCGCCACGCGCTCGAGCATGCTCATACTCTTCGATGACGAGGGCAGCAGCACCACCACTAGGCACGAGGCCATCACGATCTTTATCAAATGGACGGGAAGCACGAGAAGGCTCATCGACACGAGCAGAGAAAGCACCGAGGGCATCGAAAGAAGCCATAGAGAAATGGTTTACTTCCTGGGCGCCTCCGGCGAGGATCATATCTTGCAGACCGAGTTTGATAAGCATATAAGCGATTCCGATGGAGTGAGACCCACTGGCACAAGCTGCGCTAATAGTGAAATTCACGCCACGGAGATGGAAGATCGTGCTAAGGTTCATATTTACAGTCGAGTTCATCGACTGAAAGATAAGGCCGGAACCTATCAGCGCCGAATCATGCTTCTCGTTCATGATATTGGAAGTTTCGATTACAGGCTTAGCGGAAGAATCATTTCCTATGATCACACCCACTTCATTGTTTAGGAGATAATCGTCGGAGACATCAGCATGACGGAAAGCTTCATTAGCAGCCATATAAGCGAACTCCGCCTCTTCGGAAAGTCCGACACGGAGTCGACGATCGATAACACCCTTGAGATTAGGGCGCTCGACGATTCCGGTAAGAGGGGAGCGATAGCCATAATCGATGCGTATCGGCTCGATACCGATGCCGGAACGGCCAATATATAGGGAATCGCGAACTTCCTCCTTGTTCTTGCCAATGCAAGACCAGATACCCATTCCGGTGATAACAACTCTTCTATTTTGATACATCAGAATAAACCTCCATTGATTGAAATTGTTTCGCCGGTGATATAAGCAGCCTTATCGGAAGCGATGAAAGCTACGATATCAGCGACCTCCTCGGGCTCACCGAAGCGTCCGAGAGGCACTTGCTTTTTGAGAGAGTCTTCATCGAGGTCGGCAGTCATATCAGACTTGATGAAACCGGGAGCGACTGCATTAACAGTCACCTTACGGGGAGCGACCTCTGTGGCGAGGGCTTTAGTTGCGCCGATTATAGCGGCCTTTGCGGCAGAATAATTTGCCTGCCCGGGAAGGCCCTTTAGTCCGGAGAGAGAAGTAATGTTAATGATTCTGCCCCAACGACGAGTCAGCATGCCCTTAAGAGCACGACGGGTCACGAAGAACATACCGTCGAGAGAAGTACGGATGACATTGTGCCATTGGTCGGACTGCATAAAAATAAGTAGACTATCGTCACGAATGCCGGCATTGTTGACGAGCACGGAGATATTATCGTCGGGATGGCTTTTTTCCCACGACTCGAAAGCGGCATCAACTTCCTGCTCGGAAGCGACATCGAAAGGGAGGAGCTCGGCAGCACTACCATTAGCGATAATGCTATCGGCGACAGCTTGAGCAGCTTCACGATTTGCTCGGTAATTGATGATAATGCCGAAACCGCTAAGAGCAAGACGCCGGCAGATGGCTGCACCGATGCCTCGAGATCCGCCTGTAACTAAAGCATAGTTCATGAGAATGTCAGATGATCAATAATATTGGTTCTTAAATAGTGTTCGACATTTGCAATGTCATCGTAGAAAGGAGTATCATCGATGAATTTGGGGCAAATATTTCGAATTTGGTTGTAATAACGATGAGATATCGGAGCCAACATATTGGCAATATTCAGCACATCAGTGGCTTGAGCCAGGGCAATAAAGAGGATTGCAACCACTTGATAAGCGTTGTCAATCACCTTTTGGCATAAAAGAGCACTATTAGTTCCCATGCTGACGATGTCTTGATTGTCGTTATTGTTGGGGATGCTATGCACATAATTGGGCATAGCGAGAGTTTGGCACTCGGCAGTGGTGGAAGTAGCAGTAAACTGACAAGCTTGCATACCATAATTCAAGCCGAGGACGCCGAGGTTGAGGAAAGGGGGGAGGATTCCATTTATACGGTCATGGAAGAGGTAATTGAGCTGACGTTCAGCAGTCATAGCGAGTCTGACCATAGCTATTTTCACTTTATCAGCTTCGAGGGATATATAATCGCCATGGAAATTACCACCATGATATATATTCTGAGAAGTATAGTCTACAATAGGATTATCGCAAGCAGAATTCACCTCATTTTGGATGACGTTAGCAGCATTCATCAGAGTGTCATAGATGGGTCCATAAATTTGAGGGAGACATCTTAAGGAATAGTAGGCTTGCACTTTATGATAGAAATAAGAATCTTTATTTCGAGAGGGGTCATAAAGTTCATGCTCACGTTTTTGTAGATGACGACTACCCTCACTGGCTTGCCGTAGCCACTGAGCGATGACTTGTTGACCGGGCTGACGACGACAAATATTCTCTTCCACCGACATATAATCGTCGAAAGAATCAGCTATTTCATTGATCCAAGCTCCGGCAATTGTAGCATATTTGAGGAGATTTTCGGCAAAATATTGATTCACGATAGAAATGCCGGTCATCACGGAAGTTCCATTGGTGACTGATAGACCTTCACGGATGAAGATCTGCATAGGTTGAAGATTGTTTTCATTGAGCACCTCTCTTGAATTTCGCCATACACCTTGATAATGCACTTTGCCCTCCCCTATCAAGCAGAGAGCGATATGTGCGAGCTGAACGAGGTCACCGCTTGCACCGACGCTGCCATGCTGTGGGATATAAGGGTAAATGCCACGATTCACGAACTCTTGGAGTAGATTGATGACTGAGGGATGGATGCCGGAACGAGCTTGTAGGAAAGTGCCGATACGCACAATCATAGCCGCCTTCACTTGGATATCGGAGAGGGGCTCGCCGGCACCTGTGGCGTGACTGCGTATTATGTTGTATTGTAATTCCTTGAGGTGGCTGTCATCGACGCGCCATTGCGCCATGGGGCCAAATCCGGTATTGATGCCATATATCACCTTGTCATTGGCAAACGAACGAAGGAACTGATAGCATCGTTCTACCCTATCCATATCATCGGCAGGAAGGGAAAGATACCGACCGTCAAAGATAATATCGTATAATTCCGATAGTTTCATGTTTATACAAATTGAAAGCTATTATTGCATAGAAATAATAAGAAGAGAATCCCTATCCAATAAGAGCATCCCTGCTTAAATTAGG
>SFMJ01000119.1 GCA_004553095.1 Bacteroidales bacterium | reverse complement strand
AGAAGGATGAGAGTTTGGTCTCCACCTCTTCATTGGCATTGTGGCTACCACCGCCGGATACGGTCTCGACATGACCGACAAGACCGACTTTATTCCATTGATAACCGGTTTGGGCACCGACATGAGCACAAGCTACTAAAGTGCAATCGTAGGTAGTGCCATTGGATTCCTCCTGCTCGTATGTGTGAGTAACAGTCGAACCGGAGTCGAAAGATACATTCTCTTTCAGAGTCTGCTCTTTCTTCCGGTGAGCATCTACCTTCTCCTTCTCGTTAAGGCGGAGGTAGTGTTCCCAGTTTTCGATCTGAGTATTACACCAGAGCACGGAGTCTTCGTAGCATTTAGTTTCATCTTTAGGCACGATCATGCGGTAAGAGGGTCCATCGGAAGAGGGTCCTGCGGAGGCTTGATCTCCCCACACCTTAGTGTCGTGGTTGTTGCTGCCAAATCGCTTATCATCGCGCGACAGAGTGGTAAGATAAATCGGATTATTGCCGGGATTATCCTGACCGTCGACGCTCGTAACAGTCTGAAGGTGATTGTCGCGGAGTGCGCGGAGGTTCGGGATCAGAGTATTCTCGATATAGTAAGCGGTATAAGCAAAGGCTGTCTTATATTCAATACCTGTGGTCATGATATCCGCCAAGTCGAGCGACACTTCATCGCTTGAAGCATTCACGCGATGGAAGTTTACTTCACGAGCCTTACCGAAAACCAAGTTGTTGGATGTTCCGACAAATACGTCACCATTAGCGCCCACATATTCCGGTTCGCCCGATGTGGCGATGGTCTTAATGGCACTAATCTGTTGACTCCAGGTGTTGGCACTTTCGATGTTTTTGGTAATTTTGGTACCCAAATCCAATTCTGCCACAGTCTTGGATTCTTGCTCTACAGCTACGCCGAAACCGGTTTCAGTAGTAATCTCCGGGCCAAATGACAGGTGAGCTATAATGTCTGTTTCAGAGTCTGTCACATTGCCACTAAGCTTTGAACGTGAAGTTATCGTACCTGATGTCCATTCAGCACTTGAGAGTGTGCCCGGTGGGTCACGAAGGATCATATCCAGCATATCGGGGCCGGCTGTTACGAAGTTATTGCCGGTAGGCATAGCACCCAATACGATGCAGGGCATGCCATTCTTGCTCCATTCGTAGGTGCGACCCTCGATGTCGTAATACATAGAGATGGTGCGAGTGTAAGGGGGTGTGATGTTGGGCAGACCTGCCTTCCATACATATCTTGCCTTACCGATTGAGTCGAGCATAAGTGTATTGTTGGTCATCTCCACGAGCGTGCCGGCAGGCTTCCCGACGGTGTTGTCGATAGCATAGACGAGTTGCTCGGCTGAGAGTTCGTTGGCAATAGTCACTTCAAGATCTTTCAGCGGAACATGGAATTTCACCGGACTCCCCTTAACATCTTCGTTGACATATTCCTCGAATGCTTCGATGTCGAATATGTAACTGCTCAAGGATTCATAGACGGCGCCACCATATTTATATGTTACAGTGCCATCTTCTGCTACAGAGTAGATGTCGTTGATGTCGATAGTGCCCTCTGCATCGGAAATAGAATAGGTGTCGATACCGAATGATCCGTCGACCTTGTCTGCTTGGGTCACTACGAATGAAGGCTCACTATGGTAAGCATGCTTCAATCCGTAATTGTAATTATAACTTTCAATCCAGCCATTGTCATGTTCTATCGAATCTTTGTATTGTACCATAGCATTAGACATATCGACTGATGTAGGATCGCCAACGCTCTTACCGGTAGCTTTTACGATCATCGATTCGAGTTTGTAGCTCAATGGAGGTATCATGGCAGAGAACTCGCCGGTGAGTGAGTCAGTCTGTACATAGATTCTTGCATTGAAATCATTAGCACCGCGCCAAGAACGGCTGTTGATGGCTTGAGAGGCTGATTTTACCGGGAGTGTCTCAGTGTTGTCTTCGTAGCTGTAGGTCGTGCCATTCAACTTCTTGACTACGTTGAGACGATATTTGCTGTTGTTGGGCGTCAGGGTGATCTCGGTGATACCGATGTTGTTCTCACTCTGTCCGAAACCAAGAGGCTTTTCACCCTCGGTGCTGCCACCTACCACACGTCCGGAGAAGTTCACCAATGTCTGGTCGACGAACTCCAGGTTCTTCACAGCCTTTTCAAAAGTCACTCTTTCTCCGGTCTCGTTGGAATCGGCAGGATAGCGACCGTTGGAAGCGAAAACGTGACCATCTTTTTTCACCTCGATGAAGTGATCTCCGATAGGCACGCTGATGGTAAATGTACCATCGGCTGCTGAGGTGACGAGCTTGCCATCCTTGCTGCAGATGTCGCCATCGATATAGAAGTTACATCCCTCCACCGGATAGTCGGTGTTGTCATAGATCACATAACCCGATACAGGGAATGAAGAGACGTCGCTGAAGTCGACACCACTATGCACGAGCGATGAAGAACTTACATATCGAGTCGAGTATTGCGGTGAGAACTCATGGATGCCGAGTGTAGGCACTACCATGTAGTTGGTACCGTCGCCGGAGAATGGCACACCACGGATTACGAAGTTACCTTGCCCATCGGTGTAGGAGAAGAGTGAAAGCTGTGTGCTTTCAGGCACTACACTGTTGGTGATTTCGGTCTTCACACCGCCGAAGCGGGCATGATTACCATTGGCCACGCCGCTGGTCTTCGAATAGTCGTAGGCGTAGGTCTGATTGGTGATACCCTCATCCACAGGCCAGTAGGCATAAAGGCCATCTTCGGTGCCGGCAAGCATGTGGTTGTAGTTCTTCAAGATTTCTTCATTGGTGAGTGCCTTTCCGCTATAAACACGCATTTCGTCGATATAGCCGCTGAATGCATGGTCTGTGTTGAAGGTGTAGCTACCACCCATACAGATACCGCTCTTGGCACTCTCGCTGAAGTTGATGGCTGACAGGGTGATCTCTTTCGAGACTCTTACGGAGTCAAGTTTATTGATCGTCGTGATCAGCGCCTTGTTGTTTTTGCTTACACTCAGAGTCAGAGAGGTATATTCTCTTGCAGGGAGTGTAATGTCGGTAACTTCGCTCTTGTCACCCTGCGACAATACCACCTTGTAGCCCTGCTCGGTGAGTTCACCAAGGCTCAGGCTGAGTTGGTCGCCAAGGTCGAAGAACATGGGTGAAGTGCCGCTCTGCTGGTCGTTGGGGCGCACTAACATCTGAACGGAGAAGTCCTTGCCGTTGAATTTCTCGTTCAGGGTCTTGCCGTTGAGATCGAGGAAAATACCATCTCCTGCCTCCGAGGTGCTTACGGCATAGAATTGCGAAGCATCGCTCTCATTTTCACTATTCTTGAGGAGAGTGACACGCGCATCTTTCACTGCCGTACCGGTGCCGTAGGTGATACGACCCGACACGATACCGGTGGCGCGGCAGAAGCCCTCGTCAGTTTCGTAAAGTGAAGTTTCGACTGTGCCGCAAGAGGTCGATGACACTACTTTATAGTCGTAGTAAAGACCCGGTTGGGCAGTGTTGTCTTCGTAGTTGTAGAAGGTGTTGGTGCCGGACACCTTATAGAGGGATGCCCAGTTTTCAGTGCCCTTCACACGGCGGAAGAGTTCATATTTCGTAGGATTAGAGCCTACTTGCTTTGCCTCCCACGAAACTTTCACCATACCCTGATAATCACCTTTCGATGTGGTGACACTTAAGACTCTCGATTTCGATTTTTCATCAAGTTGCACCACTTTCGTAGAGTCACACGAGGCAACGAAGCCTTCGAAGAGAGACCCTTGGATCTTGTAGCTATAGCCTGAACAGATAGAAAGATCTTGGGTGTCGGTGTGAGTGAAATTGATCTCATTCTGATTGGTAAGAGACTTGGTGCCCACTTGCTCCCATTCACCGCTTTCGGTGCTATACCTCATAATATTATAGGAGAAGGGGAGTGAGCCCTTGTAAGGCTCAGTATGCCAAGCCAATTTGATAGAGGTTTCACCCCCTACTACAGAATCTACCTTGATACTGAACTCTCGTTTTATACCACAGTTGAGACTCTGCACGAGTCGTTCGATGCGCACTCCATCATGTATATCCTTAGGCATGAACGCAATTTCATACTTATAGTCTTTGTCATACTCCGGCACATCATCTACATATTTACGCGTAGACGTGAGCACTTTGTCAGCCACGAGCACCTTGGCATCGGGGTCGTCTATCGGAGTGCGGTAGAGTGAAAATGATCCGGTGGTGAATTGGTTTTCCAAATTGGAAATGCCCCAATTCAGTGTCACCTGTTTCTTCCATTTATCGGTAGAGGCATAGAAATCTTCAGCACGCATGAAGTCCTGAAGATCGATTTCATGGCCACTCCAAACTGTGGCAGCCGGATATCCGCCGAGCACAGGCACATAAATCGAGTGCTGCAGATATACTTTATGCGGCCCATAGTTGGGACAAGAAGTGTCAACAGTATATGCCATATCTTTGACATTAGCAGTGCCTTTATCATATTCTACGCTATTGCTGAAGTTGGAGGGATCGACATATTGATACTCACCATCCACCAATTTGCCGGGATATTCGTGAGATACCGACACACGATTCTTGTAAGATGTATTCAGACTACCATTAAGAAGAGCTGTTTGATAGTCTGAAAATGCCGTACTGAATGTGTCTTCCTTGAATGGGTTGGGAATCGAGTTAAACTTGAAGTCACGGGATACGAATTTAGAGCCTGAGTTGTTAGTCTTCCAATAACCCTTAACGGTAACCGTGTACTGATGGTCAACTCTAAACTTGTCGATGAAGACGTGGAGGGTAACATAAAATCTGCCGTTGGACTTGCGAG
>SFMJ01000004.1 GCA_004553095.1 Bacteroidales bacterium | reverse complement strand
CACTCTACCCTGAATCCCCTTCTTGTAGGCATCCTTGGGATATACTCGATTGTTGTTGATAAACTTCATCAACTGTGTGTCGCCTCCGGGGAAGGTCGGCTTCTCTGTTACATAATCATATTCGTACACTTCGATATAGCTCGCACTCCCTGTCGTGGTCGTGCCTACATTCACCCGACATGTCTGCGAACTTGCAGGCGTGACTGCTGTTCCAGCCATGCCCGCTGCTATAAGTATACCTAAGATTAATCGCATTGCTTTTTCTGTTTTTCTTGGCGGTCGGATCCCTCTTTGGAGCCTCTGACCTTTTTTCTTATGCAAATTTACTCCACTATTATCTTTTTTGCAAAGCATTATTCCTTAAATATAGTTAATATTCACCCCTTATATGTTACATTTTTTTAATACCAACCATTTTTAATCCTCTTTCTATCTTTCCCACCCCGATTACCTCCCTCTTTAAGGAACGCGCTCTATCCGATTTTCACCCTCTATTCTCACAATTTTTTACTCCTTTATACTCTCATTATATAATACTTTGACTCATTTTCCGTTCTCTTATTGATGAATTTGCTGAAATCTTTCATTCCTTCTCTGGTCGTTGCTGCTCTGTCGTCTCTCTCGATATCTGCTCAAAACACCAGCGAAGCCTATAGCTTCTTGAATATTCCCACCTCGTCTCATGCTTTCGCTCTGGGTGGTTGCAATATCGCTATCGTCGACGATGATGTTACTCTCGCCGACCAAAATCCTGCGCTTATCGGTCCGGAACTCGATAAGCAGGTCGCCCTAAATTATATGTATTATATGAGCTCCGGCCATTTCGCCGGACTCCGTTATGGCATGGCTGCCGATGAACATAGCGGCTGGGCCATCGGTCTAAGATACCTCAATTACGGCTCGATCGACGGTTATGACGAGTTCGGTTCCCCTACCGGCTCGTTCTCCCCATCCGACCTCGTGATCGAAGGTACTTACTCCCGAGACATCTCCGGAAGATGGCGTGGCGGTGCTAACCTTAAAATGGTCTACAGTAATTATGAGGCTTATAACGCTTTCGCTATCGCTGTCGATCTCGGCGTTAACTATTATGACGAGGAACATGACCTCTCTTTCTCCGCTGTCCTCAAAAATATGGGCGGTCAGGTCAAACGCTTCGATAAGCATTATGCCCGTCTACCCTTCGATATCCAACTCGGTTATATGCAGTCCATAGGAGCATCTCCTTTCCAGATCAGCATCACTGCAAATAATCTTACCCGATGGAATATCCCCTATTATCAATATAAGGAGGATGGCAACGATGTCTTGATACGCAAGAACGGCTTCTTCAACAATTTCTTCCGACACCTCATCTTCGGCTTGCAGTATCAACCCTCCGATAAGTTCTACGCCTCGATTGCATATAATTATCGCACTCATTCCGATATGTCGGCTTTCAAAGGCACATTCTTCTCCGGGTTCTCTTTAGGTTTGGGCTTCAAAACTCGAGGCTTCTCTGTAGGCGCAGCATACGCCATGCCCCATAAATCAGCCTCTTCGTTGATGCTCAACCTATCCTGCTCGATCGGCGAACTTATGAAGTAATCCCCAAAAAATATTTAAGGAACGCGCTCTAAAGAATGAGCCCACTTCCGGAGTGAGCTCTCTTATTATTTTCGGACAGTGAGATTACAACAATCCATCGCTTAATATATGTTCCAAGTCAGGTGTAGACACTTTGATGGTGAGTTTGCCACCTTGTGCCACGGAGATGCCTCCCGTCTCTTCACTCACGATGATACAGATGGCATCGCTCTGCTGACTCATACCCAATGCCGCACGGTGGCGCAAACCCAAATTCTTCGGTATGTTCATGTCATGACTCACAGGCAAGATGCATCCCACCGATGAAATCTTGTGATTTGAGATAATCATTGCTCCGTCGTGGAGTGGCGAGTTCTTGAAAAAGATATTCTCGATCAGCCGCATATTGATGCTTGCCCCGATCACATCTCCCGTCTTCTCTACATCGGTCAGTGGTACCTTGCGCTCCACCACTATCAACGCCCCCGTCTTCGACTTCGACATCGACATGCAGGCATACACGATGTTCATGATCTCTCCATGATCATGCTCCGTGTTCTTCTCATGCTTCAGCCATTTGATCATCTTCCGAAAGTTGCCATGTGTCCCCAACTCGATCAGAACCCTCTTGATCTGATCCTGGAATAGAATCACCAGTACGATCAATCCGATACTCATAAACTTGTCGAGGATTGTACCCGTAAGTCGCATATCGAAGATCTCGTATGTCATGACCCATACCACCGTAAAGGCCAACACTCCATAGAATAATGATAACGAACCGCTATTCTTCATCATCCTATAGATATAGAATAGCAAGAGGGCTACGATGATTATGTCGATTATATCTTTTATGCCGAAGTCGATCATGGTGTTTATGTTTTGTTAGATTAGTTCGATTCTTGTTTTCCCCTCCCCACGGGTGGTGATGATATGTCGATCGGTGAGATTGCGTCGATAGGCTTCATAGATTCGCACTGTCTCCGACGCCTCTTTTACGTCATGCACACGCAGGATATCCGCACCATTCATCAGCGCCAACATATTCAGCGCCGTTGTGCCGTTGAGCGCTTCCGCCGGAGTGATCCCCAATTCTTTCCAGATCATCGTCTTGCGTGAAATCCCTGTCAAGATCGGACACCCTAATGCCTCGAATGCTCGCTGATTGCCCAATAACTCATAGTTCTGATCCACTGTCTTGGCAAA
This sequence comes from Bacteroidales bacterium, assembly GCA_004553095.1. GTDB lineage: Bacteria > Bacteroidota > Bacteroidia > Bacteroidales > Muribaculaceae > Lepagella. The sequence goes on along the minus strand of SFMJ01000004.1, from coordinate 19,755 downwards.
TCCATATCCGGGGTCGATGATAATGTCACTCACTCCCATCTGTCGCAACCGATCGCATTTGAACGCAAGATCTTTCAACACCTCTGCTGTCACATCTTCATAGTCGGTGAGACTCTGCATCGTGGCGGGTGTCCCTCGCGTATGCATCAATATATAGGGTGCGTTCAACTCTGCTACCGTGGCAAACATCTCCGGATCCATGTCGCCGCCGCTGATGTCATTGATGATATCTGCGCCATGCTCCATACATGCCCGCGCCACATCTGCTCGGAATGTGTCAATCGAGATGATGACATCCTCATAGCGACTCCTTATCTTATCGATCGCCGGCAAGAGCCGATCCACCTCCTCTTCGGCACTCACCTCCGCAGCTCCCGGACGTGTGGAATAACCTCCGAGATCGAGCATATCAGCCCCATCCCTCAGCATAACCTCGACCCGCGCCAACACTTCTGACAGGTCAACACGACTCCCGGCATAAAAACTGTCTGGTGTTACATTGATGATCCCCATCACTTGAGGCCTCTCGATCTCATAGAGACTCCCTCGGATGTTCAAACTATGTGTCATCACTGTTATTATTTTAAGTTTTAGATTGTTTACTACGCGAATTTAGCACTTTTTTTGCTTATATGAAATTTTTTGCCTAACTTTGCATCCGGTTTCGCAATCTCTGGTAAGACATGGTGGCTTATTAAATTGCAATTAATTAATTAAATATACCAATGGACTTAATTAAAATCGCAGAGGAGGCTTTTGCTACTCCTAAGAAAAATTTCGACCAATTCGGCCCCGGTGACACCGTGACTGTTGCCTATCGTATCAAAGAGGGTAACAAGGAGCGTATCCAGCAATACCGCGGCGTAGTGATCAAAATCAGCGGCTCAGGCGACAAGAAGCGATTCACTGTTCGCAAGATCTCCGACGGAATCGGTGTGGAGCGTATCTTCCCTATGGAATCTCCTTTCATCGAGTCGATTACCGTAAATAAGTATGGTAAGGTGCGCAGAGCTAAGCTTTATTACCTCCGTAACCTCACCGGTAAGAAGGCTCGCATCAAAGAGCGTATCGTTAAGAAAGCTGACAATTAATCAGCACTCTCTGATTCGCATCCATCACAGCCCACTCTCTTTTAGAGCTGGGCTGTTTCTTTTTTTCTTTCTTTTTCACCGATTTTTTTGTAATTTTGTGGAAAATTAGTCGTTCCAATCGAATTTATCGATATTAGACGTTTTTTCAACCTGTTAGTTCATATTTTATTCAATAGCAAGATCATGTCTAAGAAAGCTATCCTCATCATCCTCGATGGTTATGGTCTCGGCGACCATCAGCACGATGATGTTATCTTCAACACGCCGACTCCCTATATGGATCACCTTATGGCGACCTATCCCAATTCCCAACTCTCCGCTTGCGGCGAAGATGTTGGCCTCCCCAACGGCCAAATGGGTAATTCCGAAGTCGGTCACCTCAACATCGGTGCCGGTCGAGTCGTATACCAAGACCTCGTGAAGATCAACCGAGCCATCGCCGACGGCTCTTTCTCTAAAAATCCTGAAATCGTCGACGCTTTCTCTTACGCTCGCGATCATAACGTGCCCATCCACTTTATGGGACTAACATCTGCCGGTGGCGTGCACTCTTCGCTCGACCATCTCTATGCACTCTGCGACACTGCCAAGGAATATGGCCTCGACAAGGTCTTCATCCACGCTTTCATGGATGGCCGTGACACCGACCCCAAAAGCGGTGCCGGTTTCATTAAAGATGTCGAAGAACATTGCGCCAAGTCTGCCGGTAAGGTAGCTTCGGTCATCGGCCGATATTATGCCATGGACCGCGATAAGCGCTGGGAACGTGTCAAAGAGGCTTACAACCTCCTCGTTTATGGCGAGGGTAAGCATGCCGACAATATGGTCCAAGCCATCGAAGAGTCTTACGCCGAAGGTGTTACCGACGAGTTCATCAAACCTGTCGTTAATGACAATGTCGACGGCCGCATCGGTGCAGGTCATGTAGTCATCTTCTTCAACTATCGCAACGACCGCGCCAAGGAGCTCACCACTGTCCTCACTCAGCATAGCGAGGGTGGCATGAACCCAATCCCCGACTTGCAGTATTTCTGCATGACTCCCTACGATGATTCTTTCCGTGGCGTCAAGATCCTCTTCAACAAGAGCGACGTTCCCCAGACTCTCGCTGAGTATCTCTCTTCTCGCGGCTTGAAGCAACTCCACATCGCCGAAACCGAGAAGTATGCTCACGTCACTTTCTTCTTCAACGGCGGTCGCGAAGCTCCATTCGAGGGTGAAGATCGTATCCTCGTGCCCTCTCCCAAGGTGGCTACCTACGACCTCCAGCCCGAGATGAGTGCTCCTGAAGTCACCGATAAACTCGTCGAGGCTATCGCTACTGATAAGTATGATTATATCGTGGTCAATTTCGCCAACGGTGATATGGTGGGCCATACCGGCGTATATGCCGCTATCGAGAAGGCTGTCGAAACTATCGATGCATGCGTAAAACGTGTCGTCGAAACTGCTCGTCAGCATGAGTATGAGGCTATAATCATCGCCGACCATGGCAATGCCGACCATGCTACCAATGAGGATGGCTCTCCCAATACTGCCCACTCCCTCAACCCCGTGCCTTTCATCTATATCGGTTCGCATCCCGAAGCTAAGGTGGAGAATGGCCGTCTCGCCGACGTCGCCCCCTCTCTCCTCAAACTTCTCGAACTCCCGCAGCCCGAGGAGATGACCGGACACAATCTGATCTCTTTCTGATAGATTCCTGTTCCGCCTCTCCCCCGTGGATGCTTTGTAACATTTATTGACAAATGTTAGCGCATCTATCTGATCTCAAGGCTTTTTGCCTTTGTGTCTTGATCACACTCACTGCGTGTGCCCCACGCTCCGAGTCTTCTGCCGATCAAGATTCTATCCCTGCCTCTACGGCTGCGGATATCACCGCTGATGCCGAGGCCTGGGCTGATTCAGTCTGTGCCTCTCTCTCCTTGAGACAGAAGGTGGCGCAACTTTTCATTCCGGCGCTTTTCGCCTCTGATGATTTTTGGACCCTCCGACAACTTCGACAGTATGCCGATAGTTGCATCGGAGGTGTCCTTCTTCTTAAGGGTGACTCCCATTCCGCCGCCATCATCGCCGATTCGCTACAAACCAATTCTCGCATCCCCGCGTTCGTAGCAATCGACGCCGAGTGGGGGCTCGCTATGAGACTCACCGATGCTCCCAAGTTCCCGCTCAATAGCGATATTCGACCCGATGTCAACGATCAGATTCTCTATGACTATGGTCGTGAACTCGCTCGTGAATGCCGCATTATTGGTGTTAATATGGTGCTCGGCCCGGTGGTCGATGTCAGCTTCGGTGACTCCTTTATGCACCGCCGATCTTTTGGCGATGACCCTCATCGTGTGGCTGACCTCGCATTGGCTTACGCCCGTGGCCTCGAAGATGGAAATGTCATCAGTGTGGCGAAGCATTTCCCCGGCCATGGTTCCGTCTCTGCCGATTCCCACCTCCGTAAGGGGGTGATCGAACGTAGCCTCAATCAGATGGATTCGATCGATCTTTATCCCTTCAGACGGTGGGTCGAAAATCGACTCTCTGGTATTATGGTCGGTCATCTTGCCGTCCCTTCCATCGATTCCCGAATGCTCCCCGCTGCCGTCTCTCCTATCGTTATCAAGGATCTCCTCCGCGGTGATATGGCCTTCTCCGGATTGGTTATCACTGATGCCCTGAATATGAAGGGTGCCGAAGGATATGGTGCCGACGATGCCATCGCTGCCGGCGCCGATATTGTTATCGCCCCCGAGAAGACTTTCTCGCAGATAGACAATGTGATGCAAGCCATCGCCAACGGTAAAATCAGCCAAAGCGACATCGACACCCATGTCCGACGTATTCTTTTCTACAAATACCTCCTCAACAGATCCAATCCCGGCGCCAAATCTCCCCCTCCGGCCACTACAACCCAATCTCGCGACACTCTAACCACCCCCCAAGCCGACTCAATCTCCCACCTCCTCCGGTAAGAGCGCGTTCGAACGAGCTCTATTATGGATATACGAAAAAACCTCCACAGGGCCCTGTGGAGGTTTTTTCGAATCAATTTGTAATCTTACTTACCCGACATGTGGTCAGATACTGTCAGATTCAAACGCCCTTTGGCGCGACGGCGTGCGAGAACCTTGCGGCCACTCTTAGTTGCCATTCTCAAACGAAATCCGTGCTTGTTGATTCTTCTGCGTCTTGAGGGTTGAAAAGTCCTTTTCATTTGTCTATCTTATTATTAAATTTTGCTTTCTTTTACCCATCTCTTGCACCATTTATGGCACACTTTTGGGACATTCGACCGCAAAATTAACAATTTTTTTTCATTCTTACAAATTTATCACCCCTGTCAAGCCCCTTTTATGCTACTTTTCTTACTTTTTTTACTCTTTATGCCCTCTCTATTTATCCATTTCGAGATTTTTTTGTAACTTTGTGGCTTGTAAGGGATATATCCCCATTTTTTATCCCTTCCTCTATTTTTTTGTTTTTTATCTTTAATACAATTCTATACTCTTTAAAGCAATGATGAACGCTCAAGACATCAAGAACGGCTCTTGCATCCGCCTCGATGGCCGTCTCTATTTCTGTGTGGAGTTCCTACACGTTAAGCCCGGTAAGGGTAACACTTTCATGCGTACTAAACTCAAAGATGTGGTCGATGGCCGTGTGATCGAACGTCGCTTCAACATCGGCGAGAAGCTCGAGGATGTACGCGTAGAGCGCCGCCCCTATCAATACCTCTATGCCGACGGTGAGGATGATATCTTCATGAACAATGAAACTTTCGAACAAATTCCTATCAGCAAGGAGCTCGTTACAGGCGCTGCCTATATGAAGGAGGGTGATACTGTAGAAGTTGTTTCCGATGCTTCCACCAACACTGTCCTCTACGCTGAAATGCCCACCAAGACTACTCTCAAGATCACTTACACTGAGCCCGGTCTTAAAGGCGATACTGCTACCAACACCCTCAAGCCCGCCACTGTCGAAACCGGCGCTACCGTTAAGGTGCCCCTCTTCATCAACGAAGGCGAACTCATCGAGGTCGATACTCGCGATGGTAGCTATGTTGGCCGCGTGAAGGCTTAATCCCCTCAGAAATACCCCGATTCTTTCCCTCCCTTATCATGACTACTAAAGATCATATTCTCTTCTCAATTATTGTTCCGGTCTATAACCGTCCCGATGAGGTGGCTGACTTGCTCGCAAGTCTCGAGGCGCAGTCCGACAATGGGTTTCAAATCGTTATCGTCGAGGATGGTTCTACTATACCTTGCCTCGATGCCGATACACTCCCCGACGGTTCGCTCGCTCCTCGTGGCCATGAGGGCTTGAATCTTAAATATTTCAGAAAATCTAACGAAGGGCGTAGCATCGCCCGGAATTATGGCTTAGTCAGAGCCGACGGAGATTTCTTTATCTTCGTCGACTCTGACTGCATTTTACCCCCAGATTACATCGCTTCTCTCCGCCGTGAACTCGCCCAAAATCCCGTCGATTGCTTCGGCGGCCCCGATGCCGCCCACGATTCCTTTACCTCCACCCAGAAGGCTATCAATTTCGCTATGACAGCATTCCTCACCACCGGTGGAATCCGTGGCGGTAAGGTCTCGATGGAAAAGTTCACACCCCGTACGTTCAATATGGGATTCTCACGCCGCGTATATGAGAAGGTCGGCGGTTTCCGCGAAATGTTTAGCGAGGATATCGATATGTCAACACGTATCCGCCTCGCCGGTTTCTCGATTTCCCTTTTTCCCTCCGTATTCGTCTACCATAAGCGTCGAGGCAATCTCTCCAAGTTCTGGCGCCAGGTCCATGTCTTCGGAATGTCGCGCATCACTCTCCGGCTCCTCTATCCCGGCTCGATGAAGATCGTGCACTGGCTCCCCGCCATATTCACCATAGGTGTGGCTTTCCTCCTTATTTCCTCCATCTTCTGCATCTGGGCGCTTCTCCCTCTTCTCCTCTATATCGTAGCCCTTTTCCTCTCTGCCCTCTTCAGCGAGCGTAGTCTGAAGGTGGCTTGTATCGCCGTCGCTGCATCTATGGTTCAACTCCTCGGTTATGGCACCGGATTTATTTCCGCCTATTTCAATAAGATCATCCTCGGCAAGGGGCGCGATATCAACCGCGAAATTGAAATCCGCAAAGGGAAAAACGAAAAACTTTAACCACTTATCTTATTATCCCGATTGACATGAGCGACGAGACTGATAACTCTTTCGAAGATGTGCCCGATTTCTCTGAAGTCGATCCCAAAACAACTTCAACTCCCGGACTTACCGTCAAGGATATGGCACCCGACTCTCAGCCTCGCGAACGTGCCATCAATTTTGGCATCGGATCTCTCACTAATGCCGAACTACTCGCGCTCATACTCCGTTCGGGAGCCGTCGGCTATCCCATCACTTCCCTTTGTCAGGATTTTATGAAGAGAAATGAAAATCTCTTCCTTAACATCGAACGCCTTTCTCATAAAGAACTTATAAAGATACGTGGCATCGGCGAAACAAAAGCCCTGCAGATCGAAGCCGTTATGGAAATCGTAAGACGTTATAATGACGAAAATTACAACGCTCGCAAGCAGGTGACGTCTTCGCTATCTATCTATAAGTTGGTGCGCCCCATCATGGGCAATCTCCCTCACGAGGAGATGTGGGCAGTCTTCCTCAATCGTTCCAACCATGTCATCGGCAAATTCCGCTCCACCACCGGCGGCTCTACTGCCACTCTCTTCGACAAGAAGAAGATAATCCGCCAGGCGCTGATCCATCAGGCGGAAGGGGTGATACTCTGTCATAATCACCCTTCAGGCAATCCTCGCCCCTCTGGCATGGATGATAACATTACTGCCGCTTTTCGCGAAGCTTGCAAACCGGTGGATCTCCGATTCCTCGACCATATCATCGTAACTGCCTCCGGCTATTATTCCTACGCCGATTCTTCCACCATAATATAATAGCAGACATTTTTGATAAAGCAAAAGAGCATGATCGCAAGTGATCACGCTCTCTATTATTGTTATATAATGTCTACTTAGAATGGCACATCTTCTTCTCCCGGTGCCGGCATGATGTCCGGATTTGATCCCCCTGCAGACCCTCCGGCTGCCATATTGCTCAGATTGAAGCTGCTGCCTGACTCTCGATTCATCCGCGATTCTTCTCGTCGTGTCTCCATGCCCCCCAGAGCTGCATTGATCATATCCTTATCCTCATCCCAGTTCTCAAAGCGGGCATAGCGCTTCACAAATCGCAATTTTACATCTCCCACCGCACCACTACGATGCTTCGCAATTATCAGTTCGGCAAGGTCGCGGATGTCGTTACCATTGGCATCTTCCGAACTCCGTGTGTAATACTCCGGACGGTGGATGAAGCAGACGATATCGGCATCCTGCTCGATGGCTCCCGATTCTCGGAGGTCGGAGAGTACAGGTCGCTTATCCTCGCGTGTCTCCGTGCTTCGATTCAACTGCGACAGGGCGATGATTGGTATGTTGAGCTCTTTGGCCAAAGCCTTGAGCGATCGTGAGATAGTCGATACCTCTTGCTCGCGGCTCCCAAGTTTCATGCCCGTGGCATTCATCAGCTGCAAGTAGTCGATCATGATGATCTTAACGCCATGTTCTCGCACAAGTCGGCGTGCTTTGGTGCGAAGTTCCGTGATTGATAGTCCCGGTGTCTCGTCAAGATATAAGGGCGCTGAATACATCGTTGCAACTCGGCTGTTGAGCCGATCCCACTCTTCGTCGCTCAGCTGACCACTCTTGAGCTTCTCACCCTCGAGATTGGCAATATTACTGATCAATCGCTTCGCCAACTGCACATTGGCCATCTCCAAGGTGAAGATTGCCACCGGGATACTGTAGTCGATCGCCATATTCTTCGCCATCGACAGCACGAATGCTGTCTTACCCATCGCCGGACGTGCTGCCACGATGATCAAATCGGAGTTTTGCCATCCCGATGTCATGTGATCCAGTTGGTCATATCCTGTCTTCAAGCCCGATAGACCGGTCGTCGTGTTAGCTGCCGTCTGTATCTGCTCGATTGCCAAGTTCAGCACAGGGTCAATCTGGGTTACTTCCCGCTTCAAGTGGGTCTGGGAGATGTCAAAGAGCTTTCCCTCTGCCTCTTGAAGAAGATCATCCACATCGTTGCTCTCGTCGAAGGCGGCAGTCTCAATGCTCGACGCAAAGGAGATAAGGCGTCGTGCCAAAAATTTTTGCGACACAATCTTGGCATGATATTCCACATTCGCCGCTGAATAGACGCGCGAGGTCAGCTCGGTGATATGCACGGCTCCTCCCACTTCTTCCAAGGTGCCATTCGCACGAAGCTGCTCGGTTACCGTCATCATATCTATCGGCCGCTGATTGAAACCCAATGTGCTTATCGCTTCATAGATCTTCGCATTCCGTGGATCGTAGAAGGAGTCGGGGGTCAGGATGTCGGCTACATTCATATAGGCATCCTTCTCGAGCATCAATGCTCCCAGCACCACCTCTTCCAAGTCCGTGTCATGGGGTGGTAATTTCCCCATCGCATCCTCTATCTTCGGCTGCACCTTGGGGCGCTTGTTATATTGCTGTTCTGCCATCGTTCTTTAGTTTTTTTCTTTTTGGAGTCGCAAATATACTATATCTATCCCGCATATCCCCAATTTTATCCCTCTTTTTTATCGACATTTTTTGAACAAATCACATCGCTATCCACTATTGATCCCTATGGCGTATACTTCAGTTTTATCGGATATCTATTTTATAATCAGTGCCATAAGTATCCACACCGACACCCCGAACATCAGCATCGCTGTCTTCCCCAAAATCGGATTCAGTTCCGAGCCCTCCGATTGCTTCATGCGATGCCATGTCAGGTAGTGTAGATTCACATATATCAAGATGCCGATTTGCCAGAATTTATTGACTGTCAGTAGGGTAGCGGCCATTATGCAGAGTGCCGCTACTATGCCGTTGGCAAGATAGAGCCGTTCCATTGCTTTAGCTCCCCATCTCACGGCGAGTGTCTTCTTACCTGCCTTCCGGTCATCTTCGCAATCGCGGTAGTTGTTCACCACCAGCACGTTGGCTCCCATTATTCCGATAGCCACCGACAGCCATATCGTCAGCGCCGAAAACCCCGCCTCGTGACTCTGCACGTAGGTCGAAAGTGTCACCGGTATTATACCGAAGAAGATTACCACTGCCACTTCCCCAAGTCCATGGTGGGACAAGGGATATGGTCCCGCTGAGTAGCCCAACGCAAAGAGGGCGATTGCTACTCCCACCGGTAGTAGCCACCAACCTCCCCACGCTATCAGACTGCATCCTAATGCACACACCACGCCCAATAAGACAAACGTGGCATTACGCATCGCCCCGGGGGTGATATCTCCCTCGGTGACCCCTCGCCTGAACCCCTCTCTCCCTTTGCGATCCAATCCATTGAGATAGTCGAAATATTCGTTGGCAAAGTTCGATACGATCTGTGCCCCGATGGCGAATAACATGCATATAGTGAAGGGAAGTAGTTGAAAGCCTTCATAATATGCCGCACATCCCGCTGAGGTCAATACTCCAGCCACTGACACCGGCAACGTATGCAATCGCATCGCCTCTATCCATGCCTTTATTTTACTCCTTGATCTCATCTTCTTTTTTATCTTCTTACGATTACCTTCTGTTGCCAAGGCTTTGAAATCATCTTCTGCGTCGCTTGAAAAATTCGGTCACTATCTGTTGACATTCATCTTCGAGCACTCCCGATTCGACTATAGTGCGGGGATGCAACACCGAGTTGCGTGCCATTGTGTGGCTGAAATACCCTCGCTTAAGGTCTGACGCCCCATAGACGATACGCCCGATATGACTCCATCCCAATGCTCCGGCACACATGGCGCATGGCTCCACAGTGACATAGATCGTGCACTCCGGCAGATATTTCCCGCCCAACGTGTTGCAGGCCGCCGTCAGCGCCATCATCTCGGCATGTGCCGTCACATCATGAAGCCGCTCGGTCAGGTTATGACCCCTGCCGATCACTCTCCCCTTGCTCACTATCACTGCCCCTATGGGCACTTCCCCCGCCTCGCAAGCCTCCATTGCCTCCGAAAGCGCCATCCTCATATACTTCTCATCGATAGCCTCTATTCCCATTGTCAGCTCTTTTACTCTTCCCGCCGATAGTTCAGCAGTCTTTTTTACTCTTCCCGCCGATAGTTCAGCAGTCTTTTTTTACTGTTCCCGCCGATTCGGTCGGCGGGCTTACTACTTTTTTACTAACTCCGACACCCTCTCTGCCACCTCTTTCATCAGCCACGCCGGCGTGGAGGTCGCTCCGCAGATCCCGATCTTCTTGGCTCCGACCAACCACTCTTGTCGAAGATCGCTGCTGTCGGTGACAAGTCGTGTGCTCGGATTCACTTTGATACATTCCTCCAAGAGCACCTTCCCGTTTGAGCTCTTGGCTCCGCTCACGAAGATGATCGTGTCATGGTTGGCTGCAAATTCTTTGATCTTCTCCGAGCGTGTCGCCACCTGACGACAGATCGTGTCGAAGTATTCAAATCTTCCGCTCCGTTTACGCTGCTTGATCTCGTTGACTATGTGGCGAAATCCCTCGAGACTCTTCGTGGTCTGAGAGTAGAGCAGTATATCGCGCTCCAAGTCCAACGTGTCGAGTGCCGTAACATCCTGGATTACTACAGCATTACCATCCGTCTGACCCACCAGTCCATTCACCTCCGCATGTCCCCGCTTGCCATAGATCAAGATCAAGGGCATCTCCTCGATCTCTCCCGATGACATCTTGGCGCGAGCACGGTCGTAGGCCTCTTTGATTCGCTTCTGAAGTTGCAACACCACCGGACATGTCGCATCGATCACCCGATTGCGATTCTTTTCCAGTTTCTTATAGGTCGAGGGGGGTTCTCCATGTGCTCGCAGCAAAACTGTGCTCCCATGAAGATCGTTCAAGTCTTCATGCGTGATGGTGTGCAACCCTCGGAGCCTCAATCGCTCCACTTCCGAAGCATTGTGCACGATGTCGCCAAGACATGCCAAGGTGCCACTCTTCGCCAACTCTGCCTCTGCCTTGGCAATGGCGGTCACCACTCCAAAGCAAAAACCGGAGTTGCTGTCGATCTCTATGATGGGAGTCCCCGGATCTTTCTCCAATCCGGGTGCTCTTCCTTCATCTTTCTTCATTCGTTGGATATTACGTGAAATAGATTGATCAGCCATGCCATCTGCTCTTGACGAGTCAGATGATCGTTGTCCAAGACATGGGCATCTGCCGCCTTGCAGAGCGGTGATACTGCTCTGGTCGTGTCGATCTGATCGCGTGTCTTGATGTTGTTCAGAACATCTTCGTAGTTCACCGAGACTCCTTTAGCTTCGAGCTCTTTGAGCCTCCGCTCTGCTCTTACCTCTGCCGAAGCCTCCACGAAGACCTTCATCTCTGCATCGGGGAATACCGTCGTCCCAATGTCGCGACCATCCATTACGATGCCTTTCTCTTCGCCAAATGACTGCTGTAGACTTACCAAGTGCTCGCGCACTTCGGCTATCTCTGCCACCTTGCTCACTACTTCACTTACGCGCATGCCCCGGATCCCATCTTCGACATCTCGCCCATTCAAGATAGTGTGCTGTACACCATCCTCTCCTTTGGGCATAAAGCCGATGTGGATCTCCGGCAATGACCCTATCAGGCGGTCTCTATCCACCTCTCCATCTGCCACCATTTCATGCTCCAACGCATAGAGCGTCACCGCACGATACATCGCACCGGAGTCTACATAGATGTAACCTACTTTCTTCGCCAATTCGCGTGCCATCGTCGATTTCCCCGACGATGAGTATCCATCGATTGCTACTATGATCTTTTTCATTTTTCCTCTTTTTTCGTGCGATTCTTCTTGGCTGATGCCGATTTCTTGGCTACTGTGGCTTTATCCTCTTTCTTCGCCGTTCCCCTCTTCTTGGCTTTAGATTCCGGCTGTGGCTTTACCATCCTCAGAACTTGCGCCGATCGTGCCGGCAGATACATCTTGAGCCATCCCTTGCCCGAGGGTGAGTAGAGGGGATCAGGCTGGGTGAAGTGATGCACACTGTCGTCGCTGAATCCATGTCCTCCATATTCCGGCGAGTCGCTGTTGAGCACTACCTCATATTCTCCGGCTGGTGCCAAGAACCCATAGTCGGGGAAGGAGCGTGTAGGACTCCAGTTGAATACGAAGATCAAGTCTCCTCTGCGGAATGCCAATACCTGGTCGTCATCTTTTTCCCACAGCTTATCCACCGGAAGGTCTTGGAAGTTGTATACCCCGGTGGCAAGGGCGATCATATCGTTGTCAAATTTGTTCAAGTATTTGAACTTCAGATCTTCACGATCCACCAGTTCCCATTGTCTGCGTGCATATTTGTAGCTCCAGCATTGCCTTCGCGGGGGAAGTCTATCCATTCCGGATGTCCCCATTCGTTGCCCATGAAGTTCAGGTAGCCTCCATTGATCGAGGCCATCGTCACCAAGCGGATCATCTTGTGCAAGGCCATGCCGCGTTCCACCACGCCATTGCCATCTTCCACACCCATGTGCCAGTACATCTCTTTGTCGATCAGACGGAAGATGATCGTCTTGTCGCCCACCAGCGCCTGGTCGTGACTCTCACAGTAACTTATCGTCTTCTCGTCGGCACGGCGGTTGGTCAGCTCCCAGAAGATGGAAGTAGGATACCAATCCTCATCTTTCTTCTCTTTGATCATCTTGATCCAGTAGTCGGGGATACCCATCGCCAAGCGATAGTCGAAGCCCATGCCTCCATCTTCGAATTTTGATGCCAGACCCGGCATGCCGCTCATCTCTTCGGCTATGGTGATGGCGCGTGGATTCACCTCGTGGATCAGTAGGTTGGCTAAGGTCAAGTAGACCAATGCGTTCACATCTTCGTTGCCATCATAGTAGTCGCCATAGCCTCCGAAGGCCTTGCCCAGTCCATGGTTGTAGTAGAGCATCGAGGTCACTCCGTCGAAGCGAAATCCATCGAAGTGATATTCTTCAAGCCAGAATTTGCAGTTCGACAGCAGGAAGTGCAAGACACTGTTCTTGCCATAGTCGAAGCAGAGTGAATCCCATGCCGGATGCTCGCGTCTCGAGTCCCCATAGAAGTAGAGATTGTACGAGCCATCGAAGTGACCAAGTCCCTCCAATTCATTCTTTACGGCATGTGAGTGTACGATATCCATGATCACTGCAATTCCCGCTTTGTGCGCATCGTCGATAAGATGCTTCAACTCGTCGGGTGTGCCGAAACGTGATGAGGCGGCATAGAAGTTGCTGACATGATAGCCGAACGATCCATAGTAGGGATGCTCCTGGATTGCCATCAATTGGATGGCGTTGTAACTATCTTTGACGATACGAGGCAACACGTTGGTGCGGAACTCTTCGTAGGTGCCGAGACCCTCTTTGTCTTGTGCCATGCCGATGTGTGCTTCGTAGATCATCAGTGGCTTGGTCTCCGGCTTGAAGTTCTTTACCTTGTATTGATAGGGATGCTCGGGTGCATAGACCTCGGCGCTGAAGATCTTCGTCTCTTCATCTTGCACCACCCGACGTGCATACGCCGGAAGTCGCTCCCCATCTCCTCCTTGCCAATATATATGCAACTTGTAGAGGTCGCCATGCTTCATGCTCTCTGCCGGAAATTCTCCCTCCCAGTTGCCATTCTCCAATCGCTTTAATGCATAGCGCTCGTCATCCTGCCAGCCGGTGAAGGTGCCGGTCAAGTAGATCTTTGTGGCATTCGGCGCATATTCTCTGAACACCCATTTGCCTTTGCCATCGCCATGCAACCCGAAGTAGTTGTAGGCGTTGGCAAATTTTATCAGACTCCCGTCCGTGCCTGATGTCAGTTCTTCAAGTTTGCGCACCACATCCTGATGCCGACCTTCGATAGCACCTGCGTATGGCTCCAACCAGGGGTCATTGCGCAGTATTGCAAGTTTCTTTTCCATATTTTATGTTTGTTCTTTGTTTTTTTGTTTTCTGTTTACCTTAATTTTTTTCTCCTTGTTTATTGTTGTCGGGAGTGTTCTCATTCGGAACTCTCCCTGCTTCTTCCCTTTTTTCAGGTTCCCCTTTTTGGCTCTGACCGGTGACGTCGTCCCATTTCAGACAGCCCCTTATCAAATGCCGTAATTGCTCGGAGTCTTCGTCTTGTCTCTTCAGCACTCCCATCACTCCCCGGATATATTCATCTTTGTTGGCAAACCCCAATAGGGTGCTCACTTCCGATTCGGGTAGCATCGGCTTGTGGTTGAACACCTTCAAGATGCTGTCGTAGTCGTTGTCGCGGATCATCACCGCAAAGCTCTCTCTCAGTCTGTTGTAGTGCATACGGGGCTTCAGACGTGCCTCAAGTTCGCGTACATGTGTCTCCAAGGCGGTAATACACCTGAACCTGCCGTCGATCTTGCACTCTACGTCGCGCTTCATCTTGTGGCGCGTGTGCTGCAATGCCTGCTCGTCGGCTTGCTTGCGGAACATCTTGATCACACTCCGCTGAACCTGCTCGACTATCCGATCACCATCCTTCCCTTTCCGACGTGCCATCAATCTAATGACTCCGGTCATCAGAAAGATATTTTCGATCTCTGCAACTTCCGGCACCATAATCTGCTTCCTCCGTAGATATGCCACCTCTTTCTCTGTGCGCCGATCCCGATCCACTATCCCGTAACTGTGGAGATGGTGTATCGCCTGCTGATCGTTGAAGGAGCGGGTTGTCTCGATCACCTTGTCACACGACCCCACCGGCCTTACCGTCATCTCCGGAAATACCAGACTGTATAGTCGCTTGTCGATCGAGTGCTCGGCATCCCCTTCGATGAATAATACAGGCCGACGACTGCCGGCAAGCTTTACCATAATGTCTTCGGCAAGTGAACCGGAGCTCAACACCTCATAGTCCCAGGCATGCTGCTCGGAGTCGTAACGCTTCACCCAGATGCATTTGTTGCTCGTGCGGGTGATGATGAAGTCTTCATCCACAGAGTTGTAGACGAAGGTGCAGTCGCGACGCAATTCTTCGATAGAGTTCCACAAGGTCCCGATGATCGAAGGATGCACGAATAGGGTAGGGGAGTCGATGAAGATCACCGCATCTGATGGCGCAAAGAGTGTCGCGCCAAGATAGTATAACACCGCCTTCTCACCTTGACTCAACTTTAACGCCGATATCAGGTCGCCGCCGCTCCCGGTGGCAAATTTTAGTGTCCCCCCTTCGCGACTTATCCTGTTGTTGGGGAAGATACGTTCCCAGTGTCGTTTGATTACATCAAATTTCGACCGCTTCATTTTGACGTTGCGCCCTCCACTCTTCATCAATTCTGATTTCAACCGCAAGAGGTTGTCCAATTCGTCGGCGAAGAGCATGTAGACGATCTTGTCAAGCTCGCTAACTGCATCCGTGCGCATGTAGCTCCGCTGTTTCACCGCCTGCCGATATTGTGCATCGATCGAGTTGGGGCGGGTCGATTCTTCTCGCTCTGCATAAAATGCCGAGATGGCACTCAGACAGTAGGCCTTTTCCCCACATTCTTCCATCATCTCTTCCATAAAGCGGGTCTTCCCCGCCCCGTTGCTGCCGATGATGGTGATCTGCCGAGAGTCTTCGATAGTTGACTCTCGACCCGATTGCAATGATTTTGGTAGTCTGATTGCGTTCACTTTTTTGAGCTTTTATGGTCTTATAACTATCCTTTTATGGTGTTATATCTCTTCAAGATGGTAAATTTACTAATTTTTTTCTAATTTTGCATACTCTTTCGCTATTTTTATCTCTCCATTTTTTTGGAGTCGATAGTTTTAATCTAAATTTTATCATTTATTATGTTTTCAGGCATTGTTGAAGAGTCGGCGCGTGTGGTCGCCCTCAATAGAGTGGAGGATAATCTCGATATCTCGCTCGCTTGTTCGTTCGTCGATGAGCTCTCCATCGATCAGAGTGTGTCTCATAATGGCGTCTGCCTTACTGTGGTGAGTCTCCCTAAGGATGGCACCTACACTGTTACAGCTATCCGCGAAACTCTCGATCGTTCTAATCTCGGCAATCTTAAAGTCGGCGATGAGGTGAATGTCGAACGCAGCATGCGCATCGATGGGCGTCTCGATGGTCATATCGTCCAGGGGCATGTCGATCAGACTGCCAAGTGTGTCGACCTCGTGGAGGCTGACGGCAGTTGGATCTTTACTTTTGAGTATCAAGTGAAGCGTGAACTCGCCCGTCGTGGCTATTTCACTGTCGATAAGGGTTCGGTTACCGTCAATGGTGTCTCGCTCACCGTTTGCAACCCTACTTCCACTCCCGATGCCAATGACCCCGATTGGCTCATCGGCCGTTTCTCTGTCGCTATCATCCCTTATACTTTCCATAATACCAATTTCCATAATATCCGCCCCGGTTCTATCGTAAACCTCGAGTTCGATATCCTCGGTAAGTATATCGCTCGTCTCTCTGCCCTCTGATTTTTATAGAGCGAGTTCTATCATCAGTTTGCTGGTAGCCCCTCCTTATAATATTAAAACCCCGAGAATGTTTCATCCTCGGGGCTTTTGTTATATTTTCCCTATCTGTGACAGGTCGTTATTTCTTTGTGCCGTTGTTCCCATTCAGCAAGCCTTTCAACAGATCAAAACCGCTGCCACTGCTATTGCTCGAGTTGCTCGTATTGCTATTGCCTGTGTTGCCGCGGTTCGTGTTGCCGCTGTTGCTGTTACTATTGCTCGTGCCGGTGGTGCTTGTGCCGGTGGTGCTTGTGCCGCTGTTGCCTCCGCCGAAGATCCCGTTCAAGAAGCTACCTATGCCGCTGCCGCTTGTGCCTGTAGTGCTGCTATTGCTTGTGCTGCTATTGCTGCTATTGCTTGTGTTGCTGTTTGTCCCGGTGCTGCCCGTGCTCGTGCCGCTGTTGCTACCCGAGTTGCCGCCTCCCATGATGCCATTCAGCAATCCGCCAATTCCACTATTGTTGGTCTGCGTCGAGCCTCCGGTCAGCTTGAAGCCTATGCAGAGCCCCTCATATTGGTTCAACAGACGGCTGGCTGTCTTGGCAAGACTCATACCGCTTATGTTGGCTATCGCTGAGATGATGGTCTTGAATTTCGATGCATCGAACATGATGTCCATCGTCTTGGGTGTCTTCTGTACGTAGGTCGTCAGTGAGGTCACTTTCTTCCCTAAGAGCCCGAAGTTGAAATCAAATGTACCTTGAGCGGTTCCCTCCGATCTGGTGATTGTGCCGGAGATGTTATATTTGTTCTTGATCTGCAAGGAGTAGTTACCCTCGGTGTCTATCACCAATTTTGCCCCGGTCAGTCCATATTTGGTGTAGTAGGGTTCTATCTTGGTCTCGATCATTGAGGCGGCTGCCAAACCACCCGCATTCTTCAAAAAGTCATCGCTCTTGAAACTTACTGCCGGCCCCGTGATGGTCCATTCCCCTTCTAAGTCGGCTATGTCGATGTTGGAACTCGTGAAGACTCCTTCGATGATGTTTCCTAATGTGCCTCCAAGGTCCCCACTGAACAAATCTGATAGACTTTGTGCATTGGTTGTATTGATGCCGATTATGGTCAATATAGCCACTAATACTCTTTTTGTAACCTTTTTCATATTGTTTTTTTGGTTTATTTGGCGTAATTGTGATGCGTTTTAGTCGCTTTTTTTGCATCAATGTTTTTATTATTATAACTTTGCAACTTGTTAAGTGGGACATTATCGTATTAATATCCCCTCTGTCAAGTTCGCTTTCTTTGCTTTTAAGCGACCTTTCTTTAGATTGTTTTCGCACCCTGCGGTTTAATGATCACAATCTCTTTTAACAATTTTTGTATTATCAACAAAACATCTATTATAATGAGAAAAATTTCTAATTGCACTCTCGTTGGTGCGCTGGTTGCTCTCTTCGGCCTCGCTTCTTGTAGCGACGAGGCCCCTTGGGCTGACTCAAACTCCACAGGTGGCATCAATCTGAATTTCTCTTCCGATCCTCGTGTCATGCGTCAGACGCGTGCCGACGATTCGGTGAGCCCCGTTGTCCCTTCCGGCGATTTCTTCGCCGTTAATCTCGTTAAGGCTGATGGATCGTTCTCTCGCTCTTGGTCGAGCGTGGAGGCATTCAACCGTGAGGAGGCTTTCTCCATCGGTGATTATACCCTCACCGCCTCTTACGGCGATATCGATACCGAGGGCTTCCAAAATCCTTTCTATAAGGGATCTACTTCTGTCCATGTTTCTCCCGGTGCCCTCGCTGAGGCGCAAGTAGTCGCTACTCTCGCCAATGCAATGGTCTCTATCCGATACACTCCCGCTTTTGTGGAGAATTTCCCTACTTATAGCGCTGCTATCCAATCTGAAGGTCATGATTGGGTCGTTTTCTCTCAAAATGAGGAACGCCCCGCTTATGTCGCTCCTTCGGAAATTAAACTTAATCTTACGCTTACCAACACTGAGGGTAAGCAGGTTACTATCCAACCCGCCTCTTTCACCGCTCAGGCTCGCCACCATTATGTAGTCACTATCGGTGTGGATGGCGCTACCGGAAACCTCGCCCTCGATGTCCAATTCGATGATGATGTCGTCAATGAGACCGTGAGCGTCTCGCTGGGCGATGAACTCTTCAACGCCCCCGCTCCTACCATCTCTCCCAAGGGATTCACCGCTGACGCCACTGTCGAAACTTTCGAGTATTCTTCTCAGTCTTCCCAAACTGAATTCCATGTGTTCGCTTACGGAGGACTCAAGTCTACTACTGTCAATGTCGTCGCTAATAATGGTTTCGCTCCATCTTTCGGTAGCCGTGTCGAACTCGTTAATGCTTCCGACCTTACTCAGCAACAACTTTCCAACGATGGTATGGTCTGCTCCGGATTCTTCCGTAATGCCGATAAACTCGGTGTGGTAAATGTTACAAAGTTCTTCGAACATCTCCCCGCCGGTTCGTATACCGTTGAGGTTCAGGCTGTCGATGCCATGACTCGTTCTTCCGAACCTCTCAAACTTAATATCAATGTAACTGAGGTCCAAATTTCTTTCGCTGAGGTCCCGGCTATCGATTTTATGGCTAATGAGGTCGCTGTGATCGTCAACACCAATACGCTTTCCATCAAGGATAATATGAAGTTTAAGGTGCCCGATGCCAACAATCGTATGATCGATGCTACTATCAAGAGCGTCTCCGATGTCTCCAATTCTCGTGCCGCCGGATCGTATGCACTTAAGTATGTCCTTGATCTCCAGCCACAGACCGGTAGTACCATCGATGTTGTCGGTTCTCTCGGCACTAAGTCCATCTCTACTTCTGTGGCTGTCAATGCCCCGGAGTATTCTATTACTCCCGATGCTTTCAGCCGCAAGGTAGTCCTTCTCCTCTCTGCCGGCGATGACAACACCACCAAGAATGTCTTCGAAAACGTTCGCTTCTTTAATGGTGGTTCCGAAATCCCTTCTGCCAATATCTCTCATGATGCTAATACCGGTCTTGTTACTATCTCCGGTCTCTCCCCTGCTGCTACTTATTCTTCGATCGTAGCTAAGGTCGGTTCGTTCGAAAAGAATGTGCCGCAGTTCACCACTGAGACCGAAACGGATGTTACTAATGGTAATTTCG
>SFMJ01000118.1 GCA_004553095.1 Bacteroidales bacterium | reverse complement strand
ATACACTCTCTTGGGTAGGGTAATTCAATTTTTGTCGGACGGGTCGGGGGCGAGCTGAAGCTCGCTCACAGAACCAATCCGCTGTGAATGAGCGGGTCGGGGGGCGAGCTGAAGCTCGACTCACAGAACCAATCCGCGGTGAATGAGCGGGTCGGGGGTTAGCGGATGAAGAGGAGTTCGCGGTATTTGGGGAGGGGCCAGATTTCGTTGTCTACCATCAGCTCGAGTTTGTCGATGTGGTAGCGGATCTGATCCATGAAGGGACAGATGTTGTCGTGGTATGCGATCGCCTTTTCACGCTCAGACTTGATGCGGTTCGCCTGCTTGCGGGCGTTGATCATGTTCTCGACACCGCTCTTGATCGCCTGGACATGGTCGCTGATAGCTTCGATATTGACCAGGTCTTGCGAGGAGATGGTGTCAGCCTTCGAGCCTTTGAAGAGCTGCTGGATCTTGAAGACGTTGTCGAGGAGGAGAGACTGGTATCTCACCGCTGCGGGG
The DNA here is from genome assembly GCA_004553095.1 of Bacteroidales bacterium. Taxonomy (GTDB): domain Bacteria; phylum Bacteroidota; class Bacteroidia; order Bacteroidales; family Muribaculaceae; genus Lepagella. The sequence goes on along the minus strand of SFMJ01000118.1, from coordinate 6,408 downwards.
ATGATATGGTTGATGGCGAGATCTCCGAGGACTCGGCTTTCGATCTGGATCTTCTTGGTATACATCTCCCACTTCACCTCGTTGCGGGCTTCGATCTCCTTGCGAGAGAGAACGCCGGTCTTTTCGAACATCTCGATGGTGTCGGGACGAGTGTAAGAGTCATACATCAAGGGAGCCGAAGTTTCGACATCGAGGCCACGGCGAGCAGCCTCCTGCTTCCACTCCTCGCTATAACCATTGCCATCGAAGTGGATAGCCTTAGACTCTGCGAGGAGTTTCTTGACCTCGGCGAGGATAGCGGCTTCGGGGTCTTCGCCCTTGGCTACGCGAGCCTCAACGACGTTGGCGAAGTCATCGAGTTGGGCAGCGACGGCGGCATTGAGGGCGATAAGAGCCGAGGCATTGTTGGCAGAAGAGCCGACGGCGCGATACTCGAAGCGGTTGCCGGTGAAGGCGAATGGGCTGGTACGGTTGCGGTCGGTATTATCGAGGGTAAGTTCGGGGATCTGAGCGATGTCGAGTGTGATCTTCTCCTTGCCGTCGATAGAGATCTTGGAGATCGAGTCGACCTTCTCCACCATGTCGAGGATCGAGCTTACAGCCGAGCCGAGGAACATAGAGATGATGGCAGGAGGAGCCTCATTGGCGCCGAGACGGTGAGCGTTGGTGGCGTTGATGATCGAGGCTTTGAGGAGGCCGTTGTGTTTGAAGACAGCCGCCATGACGTTAGCCACGAAGGTAACGAATCGGAAATTGTCGTGCTGGTTCTTGCCGGGAGAGAAGAGGAGGATACCGTTGTCGGTGCCGAGGCTCCAGTTGTTGTGCTTACCTGAACCGTTGATGCCGGCGAAGGGTTTTTCGTGGAAGAGCACTCGGAAGTTATGGCGCTTAGCGACTTCCTCCATGAGCGACATAAGGAGGAGGTTATGGTCGTTGGCGAGGTTAGCCTCCTCATAGATAGGAGCGATCTCAAACTGGTTGGGAGCCACCTCATTATGGCAAGTTTTAGCGGGGATTCCGAGGCGATGTGCTTCCGTTTCGAGGTCGACCATGAAAGCCTCGACGCGGCTGGGGATAGCTCCGAAATAGTGGTCTTCGAGCTGCTGGTTTTTCGCCGACTCATGCCCCATGAGGGTGCGACCGGTCATCACGAGGTCGGGGCGAGCGGCATAAAGGGCCTCATCGACGAGGAAATACTCCTGCTCCCAACCGAGGTTGCAGATCACATGATTTACTTCGGGGTTGAAGAACTTGGCGACGCGGGTAGCGGCCTTGTCGACACTATTGAGCGATCGGAGGAGCGGGGTCTTATAGTCGAGGCTTTCGCCGGTATAAGAGACGAAAACCGTGGGGATACAGAGGGTATGATCGAGGATGAAAGCGGGGGAAGAGATATCCCAAGCGGAATAGCCGCGAGCCTCGAAAGTGTTGCGGATACCGCCATTGGGGAAAGAAGAAGCGTCAGGCTCCTGCTGCACGAGGTGAAAGACTCGACAACACCCCCCTTGCCATTATGTTCGATGAAAGAGTCATGTTTTTCAGCCGTACCGCCGGTGAGGGGTTGGAACCAGTGGGTGTAGTGACGGGCGCCATTATCGAGAGCCCAACGTTTCATACCCTCGGCGACACTGTCGGCGAGTTGACGGCTCAGGGGCTTACGATTGTCGATGGCGTCAACAAGAGCATCGTAGGTCTGCTTGGGGAGGTACTCGAACATGCGCTGTCGATTGAACACCTTCTCCGCATAATAGTTATCTACTCGGTTCTCGGGGAGGTCCACCTTCACCGCCTTACGGGCAGCAGCCTCCTCAACGCTTTTGAATCTGAAATTTGACATAACAAACTCTTTAGGGTTAGGTAATTGAAAATTGTTGAAATAATATCGGGGATGACGCTCTAATAGCGACATCCCCGTTATATTATCATTGTTGGAAATAACTTAAGAAACGCCTCATAGCCTCCTTGGTATTTTCGAAGGTGTTGAAGCCTGTAAGTCGGATGAAACCCTCGCCTGCGTCGCCGAAACCGACACCGGGAGTGCATGAGATGTTGACTCGCTTGAGACATGTGTCGAAGAGTTCCCAAGATGGTTCGCCATTGGGCGACTTGACCCAGATATAGGGAGAATTATCGCCGCCATAGACGGTGAAACCGGCCTTTGACATCGACTCTCTGATCAGGCGGGCGTTGGTGAGGTAATACTCGACATTTGCGCGAACTTGCTTCTTACCCTCGTCGGAATAGAGTGCTTCAGCGCCACGCTGAATGATGTAGCTTGCGCCGTTGAACTTGGTGGTTTGGCGGCGAAGCCAGAGTTTGCGGAGCGACACCTTGTTGCCCTCCTCATCGAAGCCGAAGAGGGAGTGAGGCACAACGGTGTAACCGCAGCGGAGACCGGTGAATCCGGCAGTTTTCGAGAAGCTGCGGATCTCGATGGCACATTGGCGAGCGCCCTCGATCTGATAGATAGAAGCGGGCACATCGGGGTCGGTGATATAAGCGCAATAAGCGGAGTCATATACGATGACAGCGTCATTGGCGAGCGCATAATCGACCCATGCCTTGAGTTCGGCGCGAGAGAAAGCGACTCCGGTGGGGTTGGCGGGAGAGCAGAGGAATATGATATCGGCATGCTCGGTCGGGGGCACAGGCTTAAAGCCATTCTGCTCCGAGCAGGGGAGATAAACGAAACGGCTCCAATGGCGGTCGGCGAGAGAGCCACCTCTGCCATCGATGACGTTGGAATCGACATAAACGGGATAGCCGGGGTCGGCGACAGCGACGATTGAATCTCGCGAATAGATATCGCCGAGGTTACCGAGGTCGCTCTTGGCGCCATCGGAGATAAAGATTTCGTCGGAGGCGATATCAACGCCGAGAGGGGCATAATCATTGGCGGCGACGGCATCGCGGAGGAAAGCGTAGCCCTGCTCCGGGCCATAGCCATGGAATGTAGACTTCTGAGCCATATCGTCGACAGCGCGGTGCATAGCCTGAATGGCGGCATCGGGGATAGGGAGAGTGACATCTCCGATATCCATGCGGATGACGTCGGCATCGGGGTTAGCCTCGCGGTACTCGCGGAGTCGAGCAGCGACGGTGGAGAAGAGATAAGACTCGGGGAGTTTTTCGAAATTATCGTTAATTTTCACGATTGGAAAGTTTTTTTGTTAATTAATAGATGTAGAAAACGCCGTCGCAGACGAAAGTGGCGGGGCCGGTCATGAAGACATGGTCGGTAGCGGGGTCCCACTTGATGTGTAGAATACCGCCGCGGAGTCTCACTTCGACTTCGGCATCTCGGTCGACGAGGTCATTGAGGATAGCGGCGACTACGGAGGCGCAGGCACCGGTGCCGCAGGCGAATGTTTCGCCGGTGCCACGTTCCCAGACGCGCATCTCGATGGTGTGGCGGTCGACGATGCGAACGAACTCGATGTTCGCCTTACGGGGGAAGATCTCGGCGACTTCGAGGCGAGGGCCCTCGACGAGGACCTGCCGGTCGGTGATTTGGTCTACGAAGATGACGCCGTGGGGGTTGCCCATGCTGACGCCGGTGATCTGATAGCGGATATCATCGGACTCGAAAGGTTCGGCGATGCGCACCTCGGAGGAGGCGCTGCTGACCGGCACGAGGTCGGGAGTAAGGATCGGGGCACCCATATCGACGGTGACCGACTCCACTACCCCATCGACGGGGTGGAGATGGAGTATCTTGATGCCGGCGCCCGTTTCGAGCGACACCTCCGTCTTGGTGGTAAGGCCGCGATCATAAACGAACTTGCCGATGCATCGGGAGGCATTTCCACACATTTCAGCCTCCGAACCATCGGCATTGAACATACGCATACGGAAATCGGCAACCTCCGAGGGGCAAATAGCCACGAGGCCATCCGAGCCGATGCCGAAATGGACATCGCTCATCTTAATGGCAAGTTCAGGAAGGTTGGCGGGGATAGAAGATGTGGCATCGAGGTAAATATAGTCATTACCTGCGCCATGCATTTTGGTAAAAGTTATTTTATTGTGTTTGATATCCATAATGAAATGAAAAACACTTAGAGCGCGCTCTTATAAGTTGCAAAAATAATAATAAAACGGCAAAAAACATAGAAAACGTGGTGAAAAATGCGATTTTTTTTGACAAGGGGGGTAAAAAGGGGTGTTGCCTTATACTAATTAGAGATAAGAAAGCGTTAAAAAAACGAATGACCTAAAAACCTAATTAAGACAAGAATGGATATACTCAAAATTGTTGTGGGCATGGCTGTCGTGGCGATGGCGGGCTCAACGGCGTATGCCGACGAGGCTTCGGTGAGAGATTTCAGAGACAAGAGTGAAGCCAAAGCATATCTACAAGAGATTAATGTTGGAGCGACGTGCGACCAGTCGCATATCGCCGACTCCATATTTATAGTGAACTATCGAGTGGACTATCCCTATCGCTATGAGAATGGGGAGAGAGTGCGTCTTATCGTCGAGCCCAAAGATGGCGAAGGGGTGAGAGAACTCTTCATCGACCCGAAGAGTAGTGATCTTGAAGCCGGGGGTATCGTCGGCACGAGACAGACCTGGCGATATGGTTTGAAGATCGAGCGAGAGACGGAATTTACGATTCCCTCGGCGGTCTTTGCGATCCCCCGTCCGGATGGGTCGGGAGAGGTGGATACCCTTCGTTATGACTTCAACAATCGGATCTCCTTCCGCAAACCGCGGAGCAAGAGCGAAGTGCAGCAACCGATCCGCATACCGACGATGAAAGAATTGTGGAAGCGTTTCAGATTGGAGTGTCGTCCGGAGAAGCAGGTCTATGCACCGGGCGAGAGTGTGGTGTGTGAATACCGATTGATGTATATGAATCCGACAGAGCGGCTCACCATCGGAAGTTTCGACTTCTATGGGCAGAGCCTCGGGGTGAAGATTAAAGGGAAGAAATATCGGATTCAATCGGTGGAGGATGCCGAGTGGGAATCGGAGACGAACGACGGCAAAGAGGTACAAACGTTCTTGGTGGGACGCTTGACATTCACAGCAGAAGAGGCCGGGGGCTATACGATACCCACGGTGGAGGGCATCACCACCTTGGATGTTGATTTCATCAAACAAGATGGGGAATGGAAGCGCACCAAGACCATCAGGTTGAACGATCTCGAATTGGCGACGAAGAAAGTAAAAATAAAGGTAAAGGATTAAGAGGGCGTTTCTTAAGAGCGCTCTAAGAGGGCGTTTCTTAAGATCGCTCTAAAATAGGGAGGATATTATTTCGTCGGAGATCATTATTCCGGAGGGGGATAGGTGAAGGTGGGAGTCTGAGAGGATGAGGGTTTTCCCGGCGAGGAATGGTTGGGCGTCTGCGATGAGTTTACGGCAGGGGGTATCACCGAAGCGTTTTTTGAAATCGTGGAGGTCGATACCCTCGCGCGTGCGTAGGCGCGTCATTATATATTCCTCGCGGATCTGATCGTCGTCGAGGTGTTCCACCTCTCGAGGTGGCAAGTCTCCGGGATTGTTCCAATACTCGATATATTCCTTCAGGTTGGGAAGGTTGGCAGTGCGGGTGCGGTCGCCGTCATAACTATGGGCTGAGGGACCGATGCCGACGTAGGGGTCGCCATGCCAATATAGGGAATTATGGCGAGATCGGAAGCCGGGGAGGGCATAATTAGAGATCTCATACTGCACATAACCGGCATCGACGAGAGCCGAAGAGATAAAGGCGAACATTTCGACACAATCCATATCATCGACAGGATCGACGGCACCCTTATCGCGGAGGCGAGTGAGTGCGGTGCGCTCCTCATACATCAGGGAATAGGCAGAGATATGTTGGGGGTTTAGGTCGATGATGCCACGGACCGACTCGCGGAGCGAAGAGAGCGACTGCCCCGGGAGGCCGAACATTAGGTCGAGGCTGACATTGTCGAAATGATGGCGGAGGAGTTGGGCGGCTCGGATTGCGTCAGCGGCGGTGTGTCGGCGGCCGATGGCACGGAGGGTATTATCGTCGAGGCACTGCACGCCCATGCTGATGCGAGAGACACCGGCATCACGCCAAGCCACTACCCTATCGGGGGTGACATCCTCGGGGTTCACCTCGATGGTAAACTCGCAGGGATCGGGGGCGAGGTCGAGGAGCCGGCGCGCGAGGCGTTGGAACTCCGGGATGGGGATGAGAGAGGGGGTGCCGCCGCCGATATACAATGAGGAGGAGAGAGAAGAGTTAGGAGATAGGGATGAGGAATTGGGGAGGCGGGTATTGGCTTCTTGGATTAGTGCGGAGATGAAAGAGTGCCAGTCGGCGAGGTTGGCGCCGACGGAGAAGAAATCGCAGTATAGGCACTTACGGCGACAGAACGGGATATGGATGTATATGCCGAGCATTGCAAATGCAAAGATAATAAAAAAAAG
>SFMJ01000117.1 GCA_004553095.1 Bacteroidales bacterium | reverse complement strand
TATGCCATTGAATAGAAACCGGAGATTGTATGCATCTCAATGTTGTTTTATTGAAAGAATAAGCAATTGGACTTAAATCCTTTATCGTAATTTCAGGATAGTTCGAACTGCCTAATTCGACATATCTTATCTCCCTTAATTGGGGGAATGGAGAGGTGGGATCCTCACGGCGAAATGCAATATGAAGTTTTGTCCTGAATTGGTCGTTAACAGTGTAGCCTGATCTTATATAGCCGCAACTTCTGTAAGTAAATCCGTATTGATCAGTGCATTTGCCATCTAAAAAACAATAAGAAGGATTCGCTTTATAATCGAACTTCAAGGGAATCTCTATCACTTTATTGATCCATGTTAAAGTATTGGGACACTTTACATTGACGTCGATCTGCTTGCCGGATATATTTACCAAATTATAGTAGGAGACATTATCATTGCCGATTCTCATCGTAATTTGAGAGTCTTTCAAATCAACGAACTCTACAAACTCTTTTTCTTCAAGATACCTTATTAAATAATAACTATCATTTTTACACTCACGTAAAAATAATGTATGACTACTGTCATCATCATTATAACTATCCCAAAAGTGTTGTGTCAAATAGAATTGGTCGGAAGTTTCGCTCGTGAAGTGCTTCCCAAGGTATTTTTCCCATCCTTGTAAACTTAAATCTTTTTGTGTAGGCTCCGGATCATCATGGCAAGAGGGTAGTAGCAGAGCTAAGATAGCCAACACTACAAATTTGGTGATCTTCATAATGAATAAATTTTGAAAAATTCAACTTGAATTCCGCAAGGGATATGCAGACCTTGTGATGATACCTCGTCGCAATGTCGAAAAACCGGCTCTCGTTATCGAACTAAAATTTAACGACTCAGCTGAGTCCGCTATACAACAAATCAAGCAGAAAAATTATCCTTCTAAGATAGCTGAATACACCGGTGATCTCCTTTTGGTGGGTATAAACTACGACAAGAAGTCAAAGCAACATACTTGCAAAATAGAGAAAGTCCGGTTGTATTAGCTCGATGAGGCGGTAATTAGAGCGCGTTACATTTGTTCGTAGTCTTTGGCGAGTCCTCCGGTGCCGGTTTCTTTGTATAGGGAGGGGAGGTCGTGGCCTGTTTCTTTCATCACCTTGACGAGTTTGTCGAAGCTGACGCGATGGACGCCATCGGTGAAGCTGGCATATATATTTGCGTCGAGGGCACGTGCGGCGGCGTAAGCGTTACGTTCGATACAGGGGATCTGTACGAGACCGCATACGGGGTCACAGGTCATGCCGAGGTGATGTTCGAGACCCATTTCGGCAGCATATTCGATTTGAGCGGGGCTTCCACCGAAGAGTTGGCTTGCGGCAGCGGCAGCCATGGCGCAAGCGACACCGACCTCACCTTGGCACCCGACATCAGCACCCGATATACTGGCATTATGCTTGACGACATTGCCGATGAGACCGGCAGTGGCAAGAGCATGAAGCATCTGCTGCTTAGGGAAATTGCGGCTCTTCCAGAGATGATAGAGCACACCGGGCACAACCCCACTCGATCCGCAAGTAGGAGCCGTAACGATGACCCCACCCGAGGCATTCTCCTCGCTGACCGCCAGGGCATAAGCGAAGACCAGACCACGGCTCTTGAGATTATCGCGATAGCCACCGGCACGTACGAAATAATTGAGTGCCTTGCGTTTGAGATTCAGCGGACCGGGGAGACGGCCATCGCGGTTGATGCCACGCTCTACAGAAGCCTTCATTGCCTCCCAGACTTCATCGAGGTAATCGTATATGCCGACACCCTCGCAATGCTCCACATACTCCCAATAGCTATAACCGGTGCGATTGCAATACTCCTTGATCTCGGTCATCGAATTCATATCGTAGATCTCGCCGCTTCCGGCATGCTCCATTCCTTCATATTCCAGAGCGCCGCCGCCCACGGAATAAACCACCCACTCTGTTTCGGGGAATCCTACGGAATTGAGAGTAGTGAACTTCATCCCATTGGGATGGTAGGGAAGGAAAATGTCAGGTTTCCAGACGATGTTCACCGGCACATTGGCACGAGAGAGCACATCGATGATAGCCGTGTCGGTCATGTGCCCCTTGCCGGTGGCGGCAAGACTGCCATAAAGAGTCACTTCGAAAGCCTTGGCACCAACATTATTTTCGAGAAACATTTCGGCAGCCTTGCGAGGGCCCATAGTGTGGGAAGAGGAGGGGCCTGTGCCGATACGATATAATTCTCTGATCGATTTCACTGTATTGAGATATTAGGATGGTATGATAAAACTTCAGACGAAAAACCAATAAGCCACGACGATGGCGGCTATTGCGCCGACGATATCAGCGAAGAGGGCGTAACCGGCGGCATAACGAGTCTTGGAGACACCGACCGAGCCGAAATAGACGGCGAGGATATAGAAAGTGGTGTCGGTGGAGCCGCGGACGCAGGCTGCGAGTTTGCTAACGAAAGCATCAGCACCGTTGGCCTTCATGACGTCGAGCATCATGGCACAACTGCCACTACCGCTCAGCGGCTTCATAAGCATGGTGGGGAGAGCCCCTACCCACTGCGTGTCGAAGCCCATCCAGCCGACGAGACCCTCCACCCAGCCGGTGAAGACATCGAGGGCACCGGAGGCACGGAACATACCGATAGCCACCAAGATAGCCACTAAATAAGGTATAATCATCACAGCGGTCTTAAAGCCCTCCTTCGCCCCCTCGATGAAGACATCATACACGCGAAGATGGCGTCGAATGCCGGCGATAAGGAATGCTATGATCACCGAGAAGAGGATGACATTTGCAGCGAAAGTGCTGTATACCTGCACCTTATTGGCAGGGAGGGATGCGAAGAACCAAGTGACACCCGCCACGAAAGCGGCGATGCCGGCGAGCCAGCCCCAGATGACGCGATCCATGCGGATATGCTGGCGGATGCAGAGGGCAGTCAAGCCGACCAAAGTGGCAACCGACGTGGCAATAAGAATCGGGATAAAGACATCGGTAGGATTGGCGGCGCCCCCCTGCGCTCGATACATCATGATGCTGATCGGGATAAGACATAGACCCGAACTATTGAGCACCAGGAACATGATCATGGCGTCGGTGGCGGTATCCTTCTTGGGGTTGAGGGTTTGCATCTCCTGCATAGCCTTGAGCCCCATAGGAGTAGCGGCATTATCGAGCCCGAGCATATTGGCGGAAATGTTCATAAAGATGGCACCCATGGCGGGATGCCCCTTGGGTATACCGGGGAAGAGGCGGGAGAAGAAAGGGGAGATAAGGCGTCCGAAGAACTCGATGACACCGCCACGTTCGCCGATCTTCATGATCCCCATCCAGAGAGTCAGGATACCGGTAAGACCCAAAGAGATCTCGAAAGCGAATGTGGCCTGGTCGAACGAGGCATTCATCACGTCGCTCCACACTTGGAAATCACCTCCAAATATGGTGCGACCCAACGCCATCAGGAAAGCGATGACGAGGAACGAGATCCAGATCCAGTTTAAGACCATCAGGCAGCGCTGTTAGAGCTTGTAAAAGAGAATAATTCAGCGAAATTAGAACTTGCGAATACCCATGATACGGCGGACATCGGCGAGTGTCTTTGCAGCGACTTCGCGAGCACGATCGGCGCCATTTCTCACCACCTTGGAGAGGTATTCCTCATTATCGCGGATATCGAGGATACGCTCGCGGATGGGGAGAGTAACCTTGAGGATATCCTCGGCGAGTTGCTTTTTGAGGTCGCCATATCTTATGGAGCAGTCTGCGTAAGCCTGTTTGAAATGTTCGAGAGTGTCGGGTGTAGAGACGAGCTCCATGAGAGTGAAGAGGTTGCGGATCGGTTCGCTGACTTCCTGGTTGGGCACCTTGGGGCCTTCGTCGGTGACGGCGCGCATCACCTTCTTGCGGAGGGTTTTCTCATCGTCGATCAGGTAAATGCAATTACCCTCGCTCTTGCCCATCTTGCCGGAACCATCGAGACCGGGGACTTTGACAGCCTGAGAACCGAAATTGAAATTGACCGGTTCGCCGAAATATTGAGTTTTGTAGAAAGAATTGAAACGGCGGGCGAAGCGGCGAGTAAGTTCGAGGTGCTGTTCCTGGTCCTTACCTACGGGCACGAGGTCGGCGTGATGTATAAGGATATCGACAGCCATGAGCGTAGGATAAGTGAGGAGGCCGGCGTTGACGCGCTGGTTGGTTTGGTTGCCGATGATCTGGCGTTCGATACCCTCCTCATCGTTGTCATTGTCAGGGGCGGAGATGCCGAGCGCCTTGCGAGCTTTATCCTTGAAAGAGGCTGTGCGCATTAGTTCACCGATGCCGACATGCATATTCATCAGGAGGTAAAGTTCGGAGATCTCGGGTATATCACTTTGGACATAAATTATATTCTTTTCGGGGTCGAGGCCTGCGGCGAGGTACTCAGCGAGGATCTGCTTCACATTCTCGTGGAGCATGGTAGGATCGGGGTGAGTTGTAAGAGCGTGGAGGTCAGCGACGAAATAGCGGCAATCATAGTCATCTTGCATTCTGACGAACTTGGAGAGGGCGCCGAAATAATTGCCGAGGTGGAGATTGCCGGTGGCACGGATGCCGCTAAGCACAATTTTTTTATTATCAGAAGAGGGAGAGGGGTTGTTGTTATTGACTTCAGCCATAGGTAGAGTGTATAAAATCGTTGTAAAAAGCTAATAAAAGGGAGAAAGGAAAGATGCGAACGCATCAAGATACAAATTTAGACAAATAAAACGAAAAAAGCAATTCTTTTACAATCCAAATTGGGAAAGGCGTTCCTCGCTTTCAGCAGGACTTTCTTTGATAGTGCCTAAGTAAGATTAAGAGCGCGCTCTTAATCTTGAGATTGCAAAATTTAGGTATGTTCGTGGCGGTATAGCTGGTATGAGTTCACTATGTTGTGCCAGATGCTGTAGAAGCCACCGACTATCGAAG
>SFMJ01000116.1 GCA_004553095.1 Bacteroidales bacterium | reverse complement strand
TTTACAATTTATTTCAACTTTTTTTTAATTTTGCAGAAATTAACATTGTTTACTTATGGAGTCAACCCCATTAATTTCGATAATTACTATCACCTATAATGCTAAGGATGTGATAGTTCCGACGATGAAATCGATTCATTCGCAGAGTTTTGGCGATTTTGAGCATATCATCGTGGATGGCGCCTCGACCGACGAGACGCTGCTTCAAGCACGGAGCATCGGCAATGCCCGGATTCTGAGCGAGCGCGACAATGGTCTGTATGATGCGATGAACAAGGGCATCAACATGGCGCGCGGCAAGTATCTGCTCTTCCTCAATGCCGGCGATTCTTTCCACAATGATGAGAGCCTTGCGGCATACGCCGAGTATGCCATGCGCGATTATGACATCATCTATGGCGACACGGTAATCGTCGATGCCCGCCGTCATATCATCGGCAAGCGTCACCTCACAGCCCCGACCATGCTGACTGTCGATTCGTTCGCCAAGGGTATGCTGATATGCCATCAAGCCTTCATGGTGAAGCGTGAGATCGCCCCCCTCTATGACACCACTTATCGTTTCTCGGCAGATTACGACTGGACCATCCGCTGCATCAAGGCCTCCGACCCTCGCCGTTGTGTCAACCTCAATCGCATCACTATCGACTATCTCAGCGACGGTCTAACCGATAAGAACAAGGTGAAATCGCTCCGAGAGCGTTATGCCATCATGGCAAAACATTATGGCAAGGCCCGCACATTGGCTAATCATGTCGGCTTCATCTTCCGCGCCCTCAAGCGCAAGATCTCCGACGACAATGTAATCGAAAATTAATCAGCAGTATAAGTGGATGTTTGTTTTAATTTCAGCACATCGGGCGAACTGATCAGAGTCCCGAGCGAATCGGTGGTGCTTATCACTGCCGATGGCAATTATTCGGTTCTCACACTGGTCGATGGCTCGGAATATGTGCTTACCATGCAATTAGGGCAGGTGGAACATAAACTGATGGATGTGGCAACGGCTCAGTCAGGTCGCTTTATACGCATCGGCAAGAGCCTGATCATCAATCGCAAATACATTTCCTATATCAATCCGGCACGTCAGAAGTTGACACTCTCCGACTGTCGGACCTTCAAGCGCGAGACTACAGCCTCTCGCGAGGCTCTGAAGGCTCTGAAGGAATATATCGAGAAGGAGGAACTATTATGAGCAGCAATAAGGATATCAACGACAATGAGATAAGGATTATTAATCCCGATGGAGGAAAGAAGAGGCGATCTTATCCTCGTTGGCTTTATTATGTAATTGCATTAGCCACAGTGGCGATCTTGGCTATCCTCTTTGCTTTGCTCGGTAATAGCGACAAGGGCGATAATGATCAGAGCGATGTGCTAACAGTGAAGCAGGATAGCACTACATCGGGTAGTGCTACGGCTGTCGACACGTTGAGCAGGAGGGGGTATGTGGATATCACCGACACCATAGTCGGGGGAAAGAGTTTCACCATCCTCACCCCTCGAGATGCAACGGCAGAACTTCATATCGGCACGGATATTGTCGAGAGTGGAGATGTGGCGTTGGCGATGCAGGCTGCCGACATACGTGCCGACAATGGCGGGATAGTGGGAGCATACGTAGTGAAGGGCAATCTGGTGAGCAAGGGTGAAGCGAAGTCGGGCTTCTGTGCCATCATCGACGGCAACATAACAATCGGAGTGGCAGATGCCACCCCCCTCTTGGAGAAAGCCATCGAGTCAGAGGGTTATTTCTTCCGTCAATATCCCCTTGTAGTGGCCAACCAAATAGTTGAAAATAAGCCCAAGGGGCGCTCGCTCCGCAAGGCTCTGGCTGAATGGAATGGAATGATGGTGGTGATCCTCAGTCATGAGTGTCTCACATTCTACGACTTCGCACAGTCGCTGGTGGATATGGGGGTAAATAATGCTATATATCTGGTAGGGTCGGAGGCGGCAGGCTTTGCCGTGGATGCCCGAGGAGACCGCTATGATTATGGCACCGAAGTCCCAGATGCCTCCGTAAGCACCAACTATATCATCTGGCGTTAAGAGATGCCTGATAGCCCCGGCGTAGAGATGCCTGATAACTCCGGCATAGATTTCATACAGTATAATTATCATTTCATACAATGCTCGGCTTTTTACTTTGCCGAGCATCTTTTTTTCGCCTAATTTGCCTAAAAATTAAAGTGCGTATGAAACGACTGATCTTCATTTTGCCGGTCTTGGCAATTTTATGCTCTTGCTCTCATCGCGATGACAATGCGTTCGATCATGAAGAGTGGAATGGCGTATATTATTGGAAGACCGTTTTGGACATAAGTCCGGAGGAGAATGCTTTCCGGAACCGACACAAAGTTGGACGGCTCTATCTGCGGATGTTCGATGTTACTGCCGAGCAGAGCAATTCGGCCTTAACATTCGAGAAGGTGGTGCCCAATGCATCGATCCAAATACCTCGCTATAGAGACGATGAAACGGAGGAAACACTCCAATCGATGATAGTGCCGGTGGTGTATATCACCATAGACGCCTTAAAAGCCTCGAAAGGCAAGGAGGGAGAATTGGCACAAAGGATCGTGGAGCGTGTTCGCCGCATGTGTAAGTACCATGATCTTAACGATGTGGAGGGATTGCAGCTCGACTGCGACTGGACAACCACGACCGAGAAGTCCTTCTTTCTGCTATGCGACTCCGCCAAGATACATATCTCGCGCCGGGGCCTTAATTGGTGTCTGAGTTCGACGATAAGACTTCACCAGTTGGCGAGGAAAGCGCCGCCGGTGGATTATGGCGTGTTGATGGTCTATAACACCGGCAGTTTCGATGATCCGGATGCGGCCAATTCTATCATCAGTCTTAAAGATGTGAAGCCATACTTGCGACATCTTGACAACTATCCGCTACACATAGATGTGGCATATCCCACCTATTCGTGGCAACTCTTATTTCGCGACAGACGCTTTATCGGCCTACTATCGGATATAGACCTGAATGACAGTACACGCTTTGCACCGGTAGCCGACAATAAGCATCGAGTCCTCTGCGATATGATGCACAAGGATAAAATCATCCGCAAGGGAGATGTCATTCGCACCGAGGAGTCATCGTTCGCCGAAATCCTGGCGGTAAAAAATGCAATAGAGCGCCATCTCGCAAGACGCCCCCACTGTAATATCATCTATCATCTCGACTCAGCCAACCTTTCAAAATACAAAGCAGATGAAATCGAAAAATTATACTCTATCGATAGGCGTGATTAGTTGCTTGGCGGCGCTGATCATGGTATCCACACCTTCGGCACAAGCCTGTGGACCCTTCTTCCCCTGTATCCCAACAGCTAAGTTCTTCTCTTCAGCCGATTACGGCAGATCATCTCGGGAGTTTGAGAAGATGGAGAATCTACGTCTCTGGCAAGAACTCACCTCTACGGAGATACCTCTCGAGGACATCGATGAGGTGGTCTATGGAGATGGTGAAATCGACCCTGAGAGTGCTCCTGACAATCTATTCTATGCTTATATCACCAAGACCAATGACTTTGAAATCCAGACATTCCTCTCGGTAGCCAAAGATTTGGAGAATAGACGTAAGGAAATAACATCTCCATGGTATTATCCCGATACGCAAGATAAGAGCACCGATGAATTTTCAGAAATAATCGACTTGTGCCGGGCCTATCGAGGCACACGTCTTAGAGATCGCTATGCGTTGCAGTTGGTCAGGGCTCTCTTTGCCGCCCGCGATTATGCCGGGTGCGTGGAGAGTTATGATGAATATTTCCGCGAATTTCCGGAGAGCAATCTGCTGAAGCGGATGGCGAAGAAATATGTGGCGGGATGCTGGTCGCGTCTGGGCGATGTGGATAAGGCGAATGAATATTTCGCACAAGCAGGCGATTTCAATTCGATCATTCACGACAACGCCGTGGCTTATATGGCGGAGCGAAATGCAGATTGCCCCGAACTTATGGCATACATCGAGAGATGTTCGACAGATTCTGCCAAATTCTGCGCTATAAAACCGGTGGCACTACAAGTGATCCGCGACAAGAAGACTCGTTATCCGGGCGATTGGGAGTTCTATTTAGCATACGAAGCGGGAAAATTTCATGAGGATTATGCTGCGGCATCGCGCCATATAGCATTGGCTCTACAATCACAATTCTCATCGGAAAATTTTCGCGATCATGCTCGAGCCTATCGTATGAAGATAGATGCCCTCGTCGGCAGACGCGCCACTCTCTTGGCAGACTTGCAATGGATTGAAAAGAAAATCAATGCCTTGTCAGCCGATGCCACGGATTGGAGCCGCATATTGCGAAATATCATCTATGCGAATTGGATCCCTAATCTTTGGAAACATAAAGAGTATGCCACTGCCATCCTGCTCTGTAGTTATGGCGACAATATTGATGCCAAGAACAAGCGCCACCTGTTATGGCCTACCGACAATAGGAGGTTCGGCTTTTTAACATCCTCGTTTATCAGCCTCACTCTCGAAGAGATGCGCAATAGCACAATATTCGATAATACTTTCGACTATAGCAATCCCTCATTCCGATTGATGAACTCACTGACCTCAGCACAACTGATATCGGTGAAGCATTCCATAGCCGCTGACACACCTCTCTATCGGCATTTGAAGCGATATGCACGCCATGATTCACCCTATTACGATGAACTGATCGGCACACTTGCCCTGCGCGAAGAGCGTTATAGCCTTGCCGCTGATTATCTGGCTCGCGTGCCTGAGAAGTATCTTGCCACTCTCAATATCTATAAGCAGGGATACTTAAACCAGAATCCCTTCTCATATTCGCCGGGGCAATGGCAGGATTTCGACGCCATCGCATCTCCTATCAAGGCAAAATATCATTTCGCATGTCGCATGCTCCACTATCAGAAGCAGATGCGCCATGGCAAGAATGCCGATGAGCGAGGCATGGCAAGGTTGAAATATGCCATCGG
>SFMJ01000115.1 GCA_004553095.1 Bacteroidales bacterium | reverse complement strand
ACGCATTGGTAAGACATAAGTGCGCGGAGCCAAAATCATTTTCAATCATTTAAAATCATTGCGAAAAAGAAATCCGTGTAAATCCGTAAAATCCGTGGTCAAATTCTCTCTGAGTCGGTTTTTGTCAACTGATAAACTGATAAACTCATAAACCAATAAAACTTGGTTTTTTCTATGATTTCAGTAGTTATTCCACTTTACAATAAGGAGGCGCTGATTGGGCGAACTTTGGAGTCGGTGCTGGCGCAGAGCTATCGCAATTTTGAGGTTGTGGTCGTGGATGATGGGAGCCGCGATGGCAGCGCGGCTGTCGTGGAGAGTTTCGACGATCCGCGCATCCGGCTGATCCGTCAGGAGAATGCCGGCGTTTCAGCGGCTCGCAATCGCGGCATCGCCGAGGCCCGCGGCGAGTTCGTCGCCCTGCTCGATGGGGATGATATCTGGCGAGAGAACTACCTACAAACACAGGTTGAGCTTACGCAGAAATATCCGCAGTGTGATGTCTTTGCTACCGGTTATGAGTTTATCGATGAATTTGGCAAGGTTTCTCCGCTGATACTTCGTAACATGCCATTCTCGGAAGAAGATGGTGTACTAACTAATTATTTTCATGTGGCTTCAACATCTCATCCACCTCTTTGGACATCGATAGTCATGGCCCGCAAGAGTGCTCTTGAGGTTGTGGAAGGCTTCCCGGTAGGTATCGTTTCGGGTGAAGATTTGCTGACGTGGGCCCGGCTGGCTTGCCGTTATCAGATCGCATATAGCAGGCGTGTAGTAGCTCAATATTATACTCCCACCACCGGCCCGACAAGGGAGGTCCCTGCCGACCTACGCTCTACCAATGATGCCGTAGGCGTCGCTCTTATCCAACTCGCCAAAGAATTTCCGGATAAGGGTGTCAAGGAGTATGTCTCTTTCTGGTATAAGATGAAAGGAGTGATTAATTTAAACTGTGGTTTGCGTTTGCCGGCATTTCGTTGTGCAGCTATGGCTATAAAGTTCAAGCCATCAAATATGAAAGCATGGTCGCTATTAATACTCTCTGTTGCGCCCGATTTTATTCTAAATAAGTTTTTGAAAAAATAATTTTACTCAAGGCTACGACCTCTACGACCCCAAAAATTTAAGGAACGCGCTCTAAGATAGTATGGATATGTGGAACGATTTATTTTTGAACGCTATTTTTTTGAAACGAAACGATGTCGATGAATATACTATTTTTTACGGAATCGGGGATAGGAATTAGTGCACTTGCTACAGACCAAATTTATAACCTTAAAATTCAGAACGATCAAACTTTCGGTGTAATTAGCAGTCTTGAACAAGAGAATGGATTGATAGATCGGGTTAGGGAAGCTCAAATTCCAATACTTAACCTTCAGAAACTTGAGTATCATGCCACTCCCCGCCAGCATATTAAGCAATTAAGAGAGTATGTAGTAGCTAATGATATTGACATAATACATGTGCAGACCAACTGGGAGCTGGCTCTTTGTTATGCCGTGAAGTTGTCTCTGTTGGGCCGTAGGCGTGTTAAGTTGGTCTATACGGTCCATGGTTTCAGACATAATTCTCGGCATAAGAGATGGTTGGCACTGTTGCTGTTGAATCCGATTTTATGTCTTATGGCTGATCGGGTGATATGCTCTTGTAAGTATACCCGAGATGTTTTCCCATTGGCGAGGTATAAGACTTCTCTATTACCGTTAGGCATCGATGATGGCTATTTCAGCGATGAATGGGAGTATGCTCGGGATGCTCATCTTTCTTTGATCTTTCCGGCGCAGTTTCGTGAGGGTAAGCGTCAGGATATGATAGTCCGGGCGTTTGCGAAGTATGTGTCGCTGAGGGGAGATCGAGATTCGGTGGTGATCCTTCCGGGTGAGGGTCCGCTGAGAGATCAAGTCAAGCAGCTGGCTTCTTCGCTCGGCATTGGCGATCGAGTCATAATGCCGGGGCATTGCAGCAAGGCTGAGGTGAAGGAGCTCTATCGGAGGGTGAACATCGCCGTGGTGTCAAGCAATCGGGAGACATTCGGGCAGTCGATCGTCGAGCCGTATGTCATGGGCAAGGTGGTGTTAAGCACGCCTGTTGGAATTGCCCCGGAGCTGCTCGATGGTCATGAGGGTGGGTTCATTTTCCGCACGGAGGATGAGTTGTGCGAGGTGTTGTGTCATCTGGCGGATCATCCTGAGGAGATCGGAAGGATCGGCAAGGGGAACTTTGAGAATCGGATGATGTTCTCGTGGCAGCAGATTACTTCTCAATACCTCGATATCCTCCGAGATCTTCTATAACCACGGATCGACACCGGGAAAGTCAACCACGGATTGACGCGGATTTTCACGGATTTTCTTTGCTACGCAGTCTCAACATCAGGGTAATCAGGACTATCAGTGGTTAAATTAAAATAAACTGTGATGTTCGTAGAGCGATACGCTTTTGTATTTTTTGAACCTCAGATTCTTACTGATTGAACTGATTTTTGCTACGCAGTCCCGGTTTCAGGAAAATCAGGTAAATCAGTAGACAATAATAAAAAGAGTCTTGTCGCTCGAAGAACAAATTCTTCAGTTCTTTTTTATCTACTGATGAACAGGATTTTACTGATGTTTGCTACGCATAGGAGTGGGTACGGGCGTTGTCGTCGGCTTCAGGTAAATCAGGCTAATCAGTAGACAATAAAAAAAGTATTGTTGCTCGCATAGCAAATCCTACAGTTTGTGTTGTCTACTGATGAACACGATTTTACTGATGTTTGCTACGCATCGGAGTGGGTTGATGGGAATTATGATATTCTATTCTTTTGATTATGTGGACGTTTTTTATTTTGGAGCCGGGGGTGTTTCGGCAGCGGTTGGAGGCCGGGATGCGCTCGGCTGATAGCCATGTGTTTTTCCATCCGACTCTCGTTAGGGTGTGGATGGATACTTATTCCCCTATCCGCAAGCTTTCCTCTATTCCGATTGAGGCTCGTTCGACGAGTGGCAATTCGGCACTGTTGCCGCTGGTGTTGTGGCGGCGCAATTGGCGGCAGGGGTTTGTCAATTCGATAGTGCCTGTCGGCTATTCGGATTATGATTATCATGATCCGCTCTTCAGCCATTCGCCTTCTGTCGAGGAACTGAAGGCGTTTTGGAGCGAGTTGTCGGAGTTTCTACGACAGTTTGGCGCCGATGAGATTCGGCTGGATGGCATCCGTAGCGACATGGTCGGCGATTCCGAGGCTTGGAGGCGTGATGAGATCTGTCCTAATATTGATATTTCCTCTTTTGAGGATGGGGAGCAGTTGCTCGCCTCTTTCTCTACCAAGTTGCGTGGCGATATACGCCGGCAGATCCGTCGTCTCAATGAGATCGGCGAACTGCATCTCGTGGAGTATGCCTCGGGCAGTGAAGTGCCGGAGGAGGCATGGAAGGCGTTTATGGAGTTTCATAGCCGTAAGTGGCCTAACGCCTATAAGGCGCCGGGATTTCATCGCCGCCTGATGGAGTGTTGCTCGCTCGATGGACCGGTGCATTTCTCGACCCTGATGGCGGGCGATCGCCATGTGGCTTGGCATCTTGGGTTTGAACACAATGGTGTCTACTATTATTATATGCCTTGTGGCAATCCGGAATTTAGTAAACAGAGTCCGGTAAAAGTCCACCTATATTATCTTATGGCACGTGCTATCGCAAAGGGACTAAAGCAATTCGATCATCTTCGCGGCGATGAGACTTATAAGGAGGGATGGTCGGATGGTTCGACATTCGTCAATTCACTTCTGATCGAGAATCCATCTGTTACCTATTATGCCAAGAAATTAATTGTTTACTTTAAATCATTGATAATTAAGTAGTTTGCCCTCCACGAAACGATTCTTGAGATAGGCATTGAACCGAGTGGATAGTCGGAGTCGAGTATGATTGAAAATGATCTTTTTGCTACGCATCGGTGTGAGTACATTCGCACCGCTCGGCATCAGGGTAATCAGGGTTATCAGTGGTTAAAAAAATAAACTCGGGGCTATCAGTGTTTTTATAGGTTTTATCGTTTTTTGTTATGAGTTTTCGTGATATTTGTTTAGCGGTGCGTGTAGCGATGATGCGTCATCGCATGCGCCATCTCGACGAGATAGAGCCTATCGGCTCGTGTCTCTTTTTGGCTCCTCATCCTGATGATGAGGCAATCGGTTGTGGGGGACTTATCGCTCGCCTCTGCGCCGCCGGCCGTCCACCGCATGTCGCTATCCTCACCGGTGGCGGCAAGTCGATCGCCGACGATATAGTGAGTAGCGAGGAGATCATCGCTCAACGACGTCGGCTCACGCTCTTATCTGCCAAGTGTCTCGGGGTGCCGGAGGATCATATTCATTTTCTCGATTTCGAGGATGGCAACATTGCCGCTCGTCCTACGGAGGAGGTGAACCGTCTTGCGCGGCTAATACAGGAGTTGGCGCCGGATAATGTGTTTGTGCCTCATCGTGGCGAGGGATGGAGCGATCATCTGGCAACACGCCGTTTGGGGAAGGATCTGGCAACGGCGGAAGCTACGGTATGGGAGTATTCGGTGTGGATGTGGTATTATAATTATTGGAAGTTGGACTGGCTGATGGGGGCTCGGGCCTCGTTATCGGCCGAAGAGTTGGAGGCGAAGGGGCGTGCCGTGGCGGCGTATGTAGAGCCGAAGGCGGTGAACGGGCGGCCGTGGAGCGGCGACCTGCCGGCGGGCTTCTTGCGAGCGAACCTCAAAGACATGGAGCTATATTTCAAATAGCCCACCTCCCGGCACTCGGATGTTTTCTTTGCTACGCAGTCTCAACATCAGGAAAATCAGGGTCATCAGTGGTTAAATTAAAATAAACTGTGATGCTCGGAGAGCGATACGCTTTTGTATTTTTTAACCTCAGATCTAACTGATGTAACTGATCTTTGCTACGCGGTCCCGGCTTCAGGTAAATCAGGTAAATCAGTAGACAATAATAAAAAGAGTCTTGTCGCTCTAAGAGCGATGTCTTCAGTTTTTTTATCTACTGATGAACAGGATTTTACTGATGTTTGATGCCGCGTCTCCTTGCACATTAGGTCCGTTAGAGCGCGTTCCTTAAATCCGTACAATCCGTTGTTAATTTTTATGAGGCTTT
>SFMJ01000114.1 GCA_004553095.1 Bacteroidales bacterium | reverse complement strand
TATAGCCGTGTCTTCATTGTCTTACGAATTGCTTGAGGACTTCGAGCTCCATCTCGTAGTAGATGAGCTTGCGTCCTTCGGTTATGTAGGTCTTCCTCTCCCAGCTGGCATTCCTGACGGCCACCTCATAGCGGCGACCGCTCTCGAGGTCTTCGAGCACGGCCGAGGTTGTTTCCATAAGGTCACCCATCCGTACTGATTGCTCCGCTGTTAGGAATCCCGAGTAACCCTTGAATGTCTTTGTCATCGTCGCCTGCTTGATAGTGTCGGCCACCCTCTCTCGAGTGATGGCGTCGCTCTCCTTGACGTTCCGAAGCAGGAACGAATCCACGCCGCCTCGGCTATTAGTGTAGTAAAGGACGAACCGATGGCACGGAGCGACCACCTCGTAGTCCGCAGTGAAGGAGTCCGTCTGCACGGAAACGAGCGAGCCGACCTTGAGCGAAGAGAACCGCGCGAGGAACGAGAATGGCCCGGAGATGGATTCGCCCGAATGGTCTATCGTTTCAGCCGTGCCGTCTGCCTTCGTGTAGGTCACCTGCATAATCTGCGTAGGGAGCGAAGTGAACCAGAATAGCTGACGAGGGTCTATCTGTGAAGTGATAGGCATCTGTAATCCGTCGGCGAGGTAGTTCTCGTTTGCGTCGTAGTCCTGAACATCGTCGAAGATGATGGTCTCCACAGAGGTAGCCCCTACGTAAATCCACGCCTGCACTTGCAGGGAGTTGTATTCTATCGAATCCTGCCCAGATCCCACGTTTGCCGTGAGGTCGTTCGTCTTGAGATACCGGCGGACAATATCGTTTATGCTGATGAGCACATTTCCGTCGGGGTCCTTGTAGGCACGCCCAGAGTAGACGACGTTCGTAGCCGTCTGGACGCGGATAGTGAAGTCCACATAGTCCGCTCCGCCGAGCTTCTCGGTGAGGGAGGTGTAGTATGTCTTCCAGATTGGGATTTGATTTGCCATTGTGTCGTGATTTTCTTAAAAGTGGAGCGAGCCACAAAAACGGCCGTAGAAGGGCGATAAGGAAAAAGACGAGTGTTTTATCGTCTTTCGTATTTATCCTCGTTGTTTGATTTTTGTTTGATTTTTAGAGGGGTTTATCAGCAAGAGATTGAATGGCGACGCTTGCGAGGTTGTCGATGTCCAGCTGGCAGGCAGTCTCAAGGTCTCGCAGGAATCGTCGGTTACACTCCTGCACGGCATTGAGGAGGTCGTGTCTCCCTTCCGTTCCTTCGCGTGCAATCTTGCGACGGATGAGATAGACGAGCGACTTCTCCGAAGGGATTCTCCCGAAGGCATCGGGCCGAGGGATAACGGGCTTCACCCTCACCCACTTCGTAATGGCTTCCGCAGGCGGCCAGTGCGGCTTCGTGCCTTCCTCCACGTATTTCCAATAATCCTGTAACGAGAGCGACACCTCCCAGGTGAGGCCGTCTCGCTTCACTTGATAGGTCGCCGTGTTGTAGAGCTGCTCTGTGGCAAGTGCGTCACTCTTGACGAGGTTCTCCCGATAGAGCTTGCGAAGCTCCTCGGCGTAGGTCTCCAATATGGAGGTAATGTGTGGAAATTGTAGTAGGTCGTCCATTGTTAGTTCTGTCTCTTGAATTTTTCGATTTCGGATTTCTCCCAGGCACGCTTGTCGCGAATGTAGCAGAGGGTCGTGAGGAACTCAATCACCTCAAGGCGATAGACGTCGGGCCACGGAATTCGCATCGTCTCCGATACCTGGTCTACTGCGTGGGTCCAGCCCCACCTTTCAGCAAAGCTCGTATTTTGCGGAGCTCCGCCTTCTCGCTCTCCGTCTTGTTCCTCTTCGCCTTGAGCGCCCACCACGAGGAGATGAGAGTAGCCCTCGTTAATCGAGCGCACGATTCGAAAAAAAAAGCAAGGAGATGAAGCGCCGGCAATACCGGCAGCGATTGTCGGATGGCTGCCTGCACCTCCGCAGGGTCGTAGTCCTCGCAGTATCTCTTCCCAAGAGGAACGAGAAGGCAGGAGAGCGTCTCCGTCACCTTGTCTCCCTGAGCATTGAAGTTCTGGAAGTCTATGTACTGCGCGGTCGTCATCTGGCGAGCGCTGCACGTCGGGATGAGAACGAGCTCCTCTCGCTTGCCCTCACTCGTGGTATAGGCGAGGTTGTAACTCTTCGCGCATCGTGGCTTCGGTTCGGGTACTTCCTCGAGGAATTTAGCCGCGTAGGCGAGCATCTGGTATTCCTCCAAAGGGAGGGCAAGCACCTCGTCGGCGGTCTTGTCGTTGAGTATTCCGATGACCTCCGCTTGAAGTTGAAGGTCGTCAAGAGTTTGGTCCTTCAGTAGGGCCACTATCTCCTCGTACTTGCCGAGGGTTAGTTGTTCGTAGCTTCTTATCATCGTATTGAAAAATTATAGTTGCCGTGATTGTATTCTTGTGCGAGGTGGGTATAAGCCGCATAGCGCAGGGCGTCGAGCGCGTGGTTCCATTTGTCGATCGGGACATTAAGGTTGTTGCCGTCTTTGTCCTTCGCCCAGGTATAGTTGCGCAGCTCCTTGATGAGGTCGGTGGAGGACTTGAGGACGCAGAGCTTGTAGCCCTTGACGAAGTCTATCTGGAACTTCATCTTCTCGGAGCGGACGGGCGCATCCTTCTGGCAGGGCTTGATATTGAACCCTGCTCGGCTGATCTCCGCTATGCTCTTCGGCTCTGCGCAGTCGGCATAGATTGGGATGGAGTGTTTCGGGACTCCGAGTGCTTCCATTCGTTCGACAATGTCACGATTGAGTAGGGCTGTCTTGTAGATGAGCTGCTCTGCGTAGATAATCTTGCGAGCCGTGTCCACTTGCAGATGAATGAGGGCCGTCGGGTCGTTCGTGAATCCGAAGTCCATTCCGTAGATGTCCACGAGGTTCGAGGCGGTAGGCATCTCGTCTATCTGTTCGAAGTCGTAGATAGTACCCTCCAGCTCACCTACGAGACCGAGTCCGTAAACCCTCCACCAATTCTTGTCGGTCTTGTAGGATTCAATCTCGGCTACCTGCTCAGGGGAGAGGAAGCCGTTGTCCAGATAGGTGGAGTGGATGGAGATGCAGTTCTCCCTCGGCGCATAGTGCTCGTGAGCCCAGAAGGCGTGCACGGGGTTGTAGTCCCAAAGGACCTTGCCGCTCGTGCGGACGATGAGCTGGCGAGCCACGTCGTAGGAGATGTTGTTCGCCTCGTTGATGAAGAGGCGGTCACGTGCAGGACCGAGGACCTTGCCCGGCTGATCGGCGGAGAAGAACTCGAGGATACTTCCGTTCGGGAAGGTGTAGACGCTTTGTGTCTTGTTCCAAGCACGCTCGTCCCAGCGTCCATCCTCGGCCATTATGGCCTTAAAGTCGCGAATGGCGCCACGTGAGAGATGCGGTCCCGTTTCGGAGACGACGGAGGTGATGGTTGGTGAGGCATCGTTCGGACAGATGAGCGAAAGGAGCTGCAAGGCTGCATAGGTCTTGCCGCTTCTCGTTCCTCCCGCGCTATCTATGTAGCGAGGGTTCTTCACCCACGCTGCCAAGAGCTTCTCGAATGTCGCCGTCGTCTGCATCTGTTATCGCTTCGTCTTTGGCTTTGACACCTCGCGGATGGCCCGCTCAAGGTTGCGCTTCGTGGTGGCGTTGCGCACCTCCACGGAGACGCTCGTCTCATTCGTTGCGAGGTTAAGGGTCTGAACGGATTCGCCGAGGATGTCCGCCAGCACCTTGACGTCATTAATGGTCGGTTTGTCGTAGAGGCGCTTTATCGCCTTGAGCGCTATGGCTTCGAGGCGCGTTATTTCGGAGCCCTGAGCGACGGGCTCGTCCAGAACCTCACGGAGAGCGGCGGCGATGCGCTTGTGCTCCTTCTTCGCTGCGGCGGATGCGAGACCACCACGGCGACCGATGGCCGTTTGCTCCTCCCGAGGACGAGAGGAGATAGGCACGAGGTTCAGCTTGTTTTGTTCTTGTTTATTCATATTGACTTTGTTAGGATTAAGAGCGCCTCTTGGCGTTCCTCTTCGGTGTTGTGCAGGTTGGCGTCTACCTGTAAGTATTTAGGAGATCGAACCTCTACGCTGAATCCAACGGCCTTTGCTATTTCGGATCCGTCCTTTATGAGGGGATATTTTTGCCCCCCCACCTGCAGAGCGAACACTCCGCCGGAGCGAAGGTATTTATAAGTGTTCTCTATAAGTGGGCGATAAAATTTTTCCACCCAAAGGGGATATTGAGAGTAACGGCGTGACGAGGTATTCTCGCCCGCGTATGTCTCCACGTCAAAATATGGCGGAGAGGTGAGCGCGAAATCAAACGAATCCGCCTCAAAGGCGCAATCTTCAAAAGGTTTCTCTATAAGTTCCACCCTATGCGTTGCATCTATGCAATACGGAAGATATGCGTCCTTTATGCGTTCGACACCTCGGTGCGCTTCCGGGCTTGGGTCTACGCCGGTATAACTACGAGCTCCAGCGAGAAGGGCGCCGACGAGACGGCCACCCCAGCCGTGGCACGGGTCCAGGATGTCCCCACCTGCTGCGAACTCTCGTATCAAATCCCGAGCGAGCTCTGCTGGAAAATCAAGAGGGATTTTTCCAGCAGCCGTCGGATATGATTGAGTAAACACTCTATTGAGGCTGCTATTTTGACATTGTGATCGAAGACCGGCGATGCCTGCCACTCCCTTATCCCTGGCAAGCACCATCGCGTCGTAGATAGACTGTTTGCTCCCTGCAGTTTTTATCTGCGAAGGGGTGAAATAGATGGAAAGAAAACGAGGGTATCGAACTCCGTAGTACTTCGTCCGTAGGAAGCAGGCTTTGGCATATCCGAGCGTATATCCGGAAACTACCCAACCCTTTGAGTATAGCGTGTCAATTTGTTCAAGATACTCCGTTACATTCTCCCTCATCGCCTTGTCCAATAGTTCCTCGGCTTCCGGTATCAGCTCTTTCGGGGCTTCGTCATCGTTTCCCTCCTCGTCTTCATTATATTCACTCTCTGCCGTCTCCTGCGGATATTCCTCCCATACGGGGATTCCCCAATCGGAGAGAGGAAGGTCGCTCCACTCATTCGCCAGAGCGTCGTAGTCCCACTTGCCCCAAGCGCCATTCGCCAGAGCGTCGTAGTCCCACTTGCCCCAAGCGCCATTGTCCTTGATGACTATCTCCTTCATCTTCTCTATGCTCGTAGAGTGGAAGACGAAGCACGTCACCTCTTTCTCCTTGTTCTCCCTGGCGGCAGCGATGCGGAGGTTGCCTCCGAGTACGACATAGCGCCCATCGTGAGGCACGACGATAGGGCAGCGCATCTCAAAGAGCTCAGGCGTCTCCGTCAGTGAAAGAGCGAGGCTCTTGAGCTCGTCTTTCGTCCAATTACGCGGATTAGCCGGCAATCCTTCGATTTGTCCCTCGTTGAGGTCTATGTCCTTAAGGGAGAGCGTTACCTTGTCAATTCTTGTATCCATCTTGCTTCGTTTTTGGAATTCGTGCTGCTTTCTTCTCTTCGAGCGCTGCCTTGTGCTTCTCTTCTTTCTCCAACTCTTCGAGGTCGGAGTAGTACTCGCGAGCTATCACCGCGAGAAAGTCATAGACGCATTGAGCGCAGTTATACGAGAGAGCCGCAGGGCGCTTGTGCGTTTCGTTGTAAATCTCCTCGAGGGTGGTGAGCGCCTTCGCCCCTGGAGAGATGAGCACCTTCGAGTGGTGAACATAGCTGAGGTGCTTTTCATAGCGGCGTAGTGCCGCGAGTTGTGCCTTTGTGTAAATCATATCTTTTCAATTTTAGTTATTATCCAATTCAGAACCGCCAGCATCAGTTCACGCAGGGCGGTGAGGGTTGTCCCGATCGGGATTGTGAGGTAAGCGGCGAAGCAGACAAACGCCACGTTAGGCAGGGTGAACGCGCTCCGAACGGCGAGCCATATCAAGCCCGCCCAAAAGGAGAGGCAGAGCGAGCAATCGAACGGCGGGAAGTGCTTTATCGTGTAGCCGGTCTTGCGGCGCAGCCAATCCGAGAGCGGACGACGCCAGCTATCTGTAAAGCCTGAGAGGTCCACCACGAAGACGACGATTGCCGCTAAAAGTAGTATTTCACAAATTATCATAACTTTTTCAAAATCTTGTTTCTAATCTTAACTATCTCGAGCCGTGCGGTGCTCTTCGCGACGCCCAGAACCTTTGCAACCTCGGCTATGCTGGAGAACTCCGAGTAGAGGATAAGGATATTCCGCTCTCCCTCCGTCAGCTCCGTCGCCATTAGCCGCTTCACGGCATTAGCCCTCTCCTCCATCTCGTCGAGGAACTCCACATTCTCCACCGCTTCGTAATCGGCCTTGACCTGCGCAAAGTGCGCCAGCACGACGGCAATATTAGTTTCCTTCTCATTCTTCGTCATCGTTGAAGTGAGCGTCGTTGAACGATATGGCCTTCAGCTGGTATCTCGTAATGAGCTGCGAGTACTCGCTATGCGC
Organism: Bacteroidales bacterium; assembly: GCA_004553095.1. Taxonomy (GTDB): domain Bacteria; phylum Bacteroidota; class Bacteroidia; order Bacteroidales; family Muribaculaceae; genus Lepagella. The sequence goes on along the minus strand of SFMJ01000114.1, from coordinate 7,169 downwards.
CTTCCTTAGGTTCTTGATAATGTTCGCCACAAGAAATAAGATGAACCCCTCCTCCACTGCTTCGTTCAGCCGTTCGGGCTTGTAGCGAAGAAGTACGAGGTAGACCATTTGCGCGAGGTCCTGAAGGTCATACGAGAGCTCAGTCGAGCCCGTCAGCCTTTCAAGGAAGCCCTCCACGACCCTCTGCCGTGCGAGACTCTCGACTATTTCGTTAGTAGTTTGCATTTCGTGTCATAGTGGATTTTATAGCGTTTTCGGGTTTAGTAGCGTCGTCCGAAGACGAGCATCGCCGCGTCTCTGGCGTGTCCTGAAGAGCGAGCGGTCCAGCCCGTCACCTTTGCGAAGTAGTCCGCGGTGAGCTTCGTGGCGTTGTTCTTCGGAGCAATAGGGGTGAAGGGTATTTTGTAGTCTGTGAGGTAATCCTCCCAGATGGCGCAGTCGCGCTTGACACTTCCAGCTCCCTGGAGCTGCTCTCGCCCTGAGCAGCCAAACCACTTGCGGAGGCGAGCATCCTCGAAGTAGACGTGCGTGTCGTTAGGGTTCTCCAGCGCCGTCGCCAGAACGAGCGCCATCGCCTTATGGATAGGCAGGGTCTCGAGCCTCTCGATGCGCTTCGAGATAGTTTCATAAATGGCGACGCCCGTGTGCGTGCCCGTGTCAATTCCTATAAGCTTCATAATAATTGTCTCCCATTTTCGTCCTTGATATGGAAGGACGCAGAGGTGAGCATATCTTCGAGAGGTATGCCGTGGACGTCGTCAGTCATTACGACCGCCGAACCATCGGGCAAATAGTGGATTGCTCCATATCTGATTCCGTTCTTTCCGAGCCAACATCCACGGCAATTCTCGAATTCCATACTACCTTGCTAAAATGTATTAATACCAGATTATTGTTTCTCTATAAAAAGGCGAACGACGGAGGAGGGCGATAATTGAAATAACACTAAACTTAAACCATAACCAAATGAAAAAGGAATCCTCACCGCATCTCCCGACGAGCTCCGCCGTCTGCCTTCAGTCTTTAGAACGGCAGATCATCTTCGCCGTCCTCCGGTGCTTCTGATGATGGAGCTTCAGGAGCGGAGCCTGGTGCCGATGATGGCGCTGCATCTCCGCTGGCGGTGTCCACGAATTTCACGATCTCCAAGTCTCGCGACCAGAGGGTGATGGATACCATTGCGGCTCCTGCCTTGTTCGTGTAGGTAGAGACGGATAGGTTGCCTTGTAGGTACACCTTCGCTCCCTTCTTGAGATAGGCCTTGAGATTGCTATTATCGCTTCGGGTCATCACATCCACCCAGGTAGTGTTCTTGATTGTTTTTTCGGTCGCATCGTGTCCGAGCGTGCCGATAAGTGATAATTGTAACATAATTCTATTCGTTTTTATTGTTATTTTTTTGCTTCGTAGTGGCCTCGAATCTCGCGGAAGCTGGCGAGCACTATCTCCGAGGGTGTGCCGTTCTTGGCGATAAGGACGTAGCCGTTCGGCAGGGTATCGAGGGTTATCTGCATCGGTTCTCCGCCGTGGCGTTCATCGAGAGCGAGCCCCAGAGCGAGCGCGGCCTTTCGGAAGGCAAAGATGTCATCCTCTGAGAAGAGCACAAAGAGGAAGTCGTTCACCTCTTTGGCGAAGGCGCTGAGCTTAGTGTTGTGACCACTATGCGAGAGGTCTATCATTACATACTGCTTCATTATTCCTCCTCCCATTCGACTTTACATACAGAGCAAAACTTTTTTTCGCCCTCGTCTGCTTCCTCCATCCACTTCTCGGCTTGCTCCCTTGTGTCATAAAGACGCTCTGCTTTACGATACACGATGCCCCAGCGTTTCACAATAGTAGGCGCGAAGAAGAGGTCACAATGCATTTGTCTCCCCTTAATTGCCTCCCCATTTATTGCAAAACTAACCGGCCATTTATGACCCTTTATTTCACCGATAACTGGGTAATCAGGATTGTCGAAGTCTGTACAGATAATCCTTACTTTTCTGCCGTCTCTCGTCACCACTTGGCGAGAGGGGTTTGCCAAATACTCTTGTAAATTGAATTGTTTCATATTATTTCCCATTAATTATCTCGTTTAACTTCTCTAATACTTCGGCGTGCTCATAGAGCTCTGGGGATTGGAGTGCCCTCAGAACATCGCGTGCTAATTCTTTATTTCTTTTCAGTCTCGCGCGGAGGACTTCATTCTCCACCACGCACATACTATTCGGATTCATTTCTTGTAAATTCTTTAATAACGCAGGGCGGCTGGATTCGAACCAGCATCTCCGACACGAGGACAATAAAGTCTAAGGCCTGCTTGCCTTCCTCGCTCGGCGGTTATACCATTATACCACGCCCTGCGGCTTTTCGATTCAAATTGTCAAATTTTGTCCTCTATCATAGAGGCTTCGAAAGTAGAGCTTCACCAGCTCCGTCTCCACGTAGTGACCGAGCGCCTGAGCATCGTTCACCACCTTCGCGAAGGGGTCGCTCTCGTTGTGCACTCGGTTGTAGCGGATGGTCGCGCGGCGCTTTGCCTCCTCGAGCGTCTGGTCCGTCACCTGCTGCATCTTGCCAGATGAGCGCAGCGCTTCATAGAGAGCGTGTCCGTAACCTATCGCATATATCTCGTAATAGAACGGATCGCGCTTGAACTCCTCCCAGGCTGCGAGCGGTGCCGTCTTTCGGAAGGCTTCATCCCTGGCGGCCTTGTCAGCCGGTGGCAGGAGGTTGCGATACTTCTTTTCCTCTGCGCGGTCGCTCTTCATCTTTTCCCGGATAGCCTCGGCTCTCTCAGGAAGAGCGGTGAAGGCTGTAACCCACTTCACGAAGTTTGCAGGCGTGAGGAAGGTATCTTTGCCAAACTCTCCGTAGACTCCGCTCTCCAGGGCGAGACGAATCTCGCCGAGGGTGAGGTAAGAGCAGCGCTCCGTGATTTTCGATTGCAGCAGGGTTGCCGCCATCTTAACGCGCTTCTCGTCTCGCTCAGCGTCCAAGTGCTGAAGTAGATAGAGGCTCTTTATGATTGCCTCGAGCATCTGGACTTGTTCCATCTCCGGGAAGGTTCCGAAAGCCGGGCCACTTGCTGCGTTTAATATCTCTTGACTTGTCATTGTACCTAAAACATTTTTTTGCCTGTTCGGCGTTCATATCTCTCGGCGATGCCTGCCACCTCTTGCTTGATGTTCTCGTATTGCCGGACGATCGGGTCTTCGCGTGTCTCCGTTGCTTTGGCGTTTCGTATATCTTCGGCCTTCAGCGGGAAGAGCCCCTGCCAATCGTTATCGATTGAATTTTGCATCATCATAATGGCGACGTCTTCCGGATAGCCGGCGAGCTTCTTGAGGTTGCCGCGCAAAGCATCTTTACTTTTTTTCTTCCATTTCGGTTGTCTACACAAGACCTCCCAGGTATTCCGGAATTTTTCGGAGGTGTAAGGCAGTGGAGTTACTTCCTCAGAAGGAAAATTTTTCACAAGGGGGGATATAGGGGGAATATTATTATCTTTTATATTTATATTTTTATTATATTCTTTATTATTGGGTGAAAAAAATTCACTACCCCCGTGAAGATTTTTCACCACCCCCCGTGAATTTTCTTGTCCTCCGGGAAACTCAGCTCCTGCTCTTTGACGATGAGGCCCTTTTCGACCATCTCGTTCAAGTTGTCTATAATGGTCCGTCTGTTGAAGCCTGTCAGCTCCTCCAGGTAGGAGAGCGTCCCGTAGAACGCCCCCGCACTATCCTGGCTGAATCCGTAGATGATGGCATAGAGCTCCAGCTGCAAACCCTTGAGTCCGAGCGCTCGCATCCATCCGAAGACTACGAAATAATTATCATCTCTTACCTGCTTCATCGCTAATTGAAGATTACACCCTCATTCTCTTCCTTCTGAGCTGGTTCGCCACTTTCATAAAAGAGGCTATCCACCATTTCTCCGAGGCGGTAGTATGAGCGGCCGATTTGCTGATTCTGAGAATAACGGACGAGAAGGCCTGCGTCTGCGAGCTTTGCGAGATGCCTGCGGATAACGGCTTCGGACTTCACACCAAGCAGCGGCATATCGTCGATGATATACCGAGGGAGGATGAGGAAGAACTCGCCCTCCGGGGTGCTGAGCTTCTGGCGACGCGATGATTGCATATAGCAGTAGACCTCGTCGAAGATTGCCATATCGATAATATCGAGGTCAAGGCCGAGGCTCATTATCGCCTTCTGATTGATATTGATAATGTACTTCATAGCTACTTAATTATTACGCTTTCACTCTCTACAATTCGCGCCCCTGCTACCGGGGTGCCCTCTTCTATGGCCTTCTTGAGCTCCGTTTTGGAGATAGTGAAGTCCAGACGAATCCAGGCAGGGAAGGTCTCCTGCAATCGCTCCACTTCGGCGAAGGTGTCACGGCAGAGGGTGTCCTCGTCGTATATCTCCACCGCCGTAGACTTGCGCTTCGATACCTTACAGAGGTTGCCATCTATCTTGGTAATGCCGAAGGTGCCCATTACATAGCCGATATACGACTTGAGGGATTTCACCTTGTTGGTGTTCGTCTTTTTGAGTGCCTGGAGGCGTTTTATCTCGGCGTCGATGGCCTCGTTCATATACTCATTCTTGCGCATAATGGCGCAATATGAGTCTATCTTGTGGGAGAGCGCTTCGGCATTGTTGCCGAGGGCTTCCTCAAGCTCAGGTGTGAGCTCTCCGCCAGCATCTTCCAGAGCACGCTCGATGTCGAGCTGCTCTTGTGAAAGGTCATAAAGTGATAGGGATTTTTCTTTCTGTTCCATAATGTAAAAAATTTAATTGTTAATACTTGCTTTATAATCTGCCACCTGAGCATCGAAATCTATTAGCTCGTTATCGGTTGGCATATATTCGTCCATAAGCCATTGGCGGATCGTCCTTCCGTCCTTCGTCATCGCGCCGCTGGCTGCCGCCTGCACGGCCCTCTCATATTGCTCCGGAGTTAAGTGTTTGCGCTGCTGCGGAGCTGGCGATGGTGTTGGTTCTGCTGGTGCTGACGATGGCGCTGGCTGTGACGCTTCCACAGCCTTAGCGGCGGCCTTAACCTTTGTTCCGAAGGAGTAGCGGACATTCCCTTTGCCGTCCACGATGACGAGCGAAGAAACCGCCCTCTGCTTGTTGTAGGTAATCTGCGAGACGCGGAAGTTTATTCTCGGCTTGCCGTCGTTCCACTCCTCGGCGGTAAGGTTCACCCAGATGAACGGCGAAGTGTAGAGCTCTCGCCCGATGCCCCAATTCACGCAGGCACGCTTGAAGCTATCGGAAGCTTCGCCCTTCTGAGGTTCGGTGTTACTCTCCACGCCTGCATCCCACTTCCATATCCACTCGTTATCATTCTTGATGGCGACACCGCAGTAGATAACGCCCTTTAGCTCCTTATGGTCTCGCTGCCAATTCATCGGGCCGACAAGCTCGTCGAGAATTGCCATATCCACGCGGCTGTTCTTGTAAAGCAGGAGGCTCGCTCCGTTGCCGCTTTTTGCCTTTGTTCCGATGCGGACCTCAATCTCGTCCGCCGTCAGTGTTCTGATATTGCTAAGGTCCATAACTAATACAAATCGCTTAAGAGTTTAACCATCTGGCAAGGGTTCTCGCCTGATACTTCCGTAATGATGAGAATAAGCTTCATACGCGCTTCCCACTCCGCCACGCTATGGCAGTTGATATAGAACTCGCCCACGCGGTCTATCTCCTTTGCATCCTCATAGCTTACGATGGTGACGTGGAGGCGAGCGCAGTCCCACTTGTAGACGAAGCCGCTCACGTCTTCCCATTCAATGTTAAGGTCGAAGCCACCGGCGAGGAGCTTCGGCGCGGTCTTCTCGCGGAGGTACTTGACGGCCTCCAGCGCTTTCTCGCCTGCTTCCTGAGGCGAGAAGAAATGTTTGATTTGTTCTTCCATCTTCATAAAAATTTAATTGTTTGTTTGTCTTCGGAGTCCAAACTATTGAACCCGTGTTACCTTGATTTTGTTTTCGTCGTAAATGGCATTCACCACAAAGCGACCATCCTTCTCCCTGCCTACAGCCGAAGCGACGCTACGGACATAAGCCTCGGCATAACCTGCAGAGCTCACTTCGAGAATGTCGCCTTGCTCCATCGTGCGGAGCGTGCCTGCCAGATTGAGTTTTTTGTTTGTTACAAGTTTCATAAATGCTATAAATTTGATATATGTAAGCATTACAAATATACGAAATAAATCGGAGATACAAAAATAAAATCGAATCGATCTCGAAATTTCACAAAAAAAAGGAGAGCCCGAAAGCCCTCCCCCAACAATTAAATTTACGAGATGGAGTAGTTATAGAAGCCCTATCCACCTCGCAAATATAGTTATAAATTTTGACTTTTTATTCTCTCGTAGAAATTCCGCACTGCGATTTCTGTTACCTTCGTTCCGATGAACCCCAGAGCACGCAGCTCTCGGAGCATTCGGTATGTCTCTGGTGTCACCTTCACGAGGTGAGCGCTGGTGTCCTGAGGCTTGCGGCCAGCTCCTTGTCTCTGCCCTCCTCTCATCACTCAGCCTCCCTCACTTCTATAATAACCTCGGTAACGTCATCGAAGTCCATCCCTGTATCGATTACTACGTTCTGAGAGCTCACGTCATAGACGGGCTTCAGGTCGGAGAGGTTGCCGAACTCGTCATACTTCTCCCAATCGCCCACCACGTACACCTCCGCGTTCTAAGGATACTGCTTGAGCGCTTTGATAAATTCTTTAATTGTCATATCTTATCCCTCCTTGCTGAATAATCCATAAACGATATTGTCATAATCACCGAGCCACATAAAGCCGTCCGAGGTGAAGCCTCCGTAAGAGAGCTCGTCGCCTGAAATGCGCTCGCAGCGAATGCCGCCATTATAGTATGATAAGCGGCAAAATCCCGCCATAGGCTCATTCCCTTCGGCTCCCTGGCACTTCCAATCACAAAGGTTCATTCCATTATCGAGAGCGTACTCGATAGACTTTTTTGATAGTGCTGAAAAATATGTTTTCATAATGTGTAAAATTTAATTGTTTGTTCTTTAATCGTGGATGGCTTTCGCCCTCCGTTCGTTGTGAAAGTACGTTATAAATTCGGAGTTTCTATGCTGATGACCTCGCGGCGACAATGGGTGCATCGGTACTCGTGGCCGATAACCTCCACCTCTT
>SFMJ01000113.1 GCA_004553095.1 Bacteroidales bacterium | reverse complement strand
TGGCATATTTCGAAACTCACATCGGTTACAATGCACGCATTGCGCCCGCTGTGACTTTCAAAATCTGCTCAAAAATATCCGCCTCTACGACCCCAAAAAGTTAAGGAACGCGCTCTAAATATATGAAAAAACCAGCTACAAAAGAGTAAAAAATATGATTAAGACAAAACGACGTGTGGTGTTTATGACGGGAGCCACGGGAGTAATGGGCTATGAGACACTCAAGGAATTTTCCCGCCATGGGGAAGAATTTGAAGTAAGGATTCTGGCACGTCGCAGCAAGAAGAACGAAAAGAAGCTTGCGCCCTATAAGGATGGGAGTAATATAAAAGTGATCTGGGGGGATATGATGAACCCGGAGGATGTGGAACGCGGCATGGGAGATGCGGAGTATGTTTTGCATATCGGGGGAGTTGTGTCGCCCCTGGCAGATCATGTACCACAGAAGGCGATGAAAGTCAACATCGGCAGTGCTCGCATCCTTGTCGACACGATCAAGAAGCGTCCGAATCGAGATGAGATCAAATTGGTGTATATAGGGAGTGTAGCAGAGATGTCTCACCGCTATCCGCCTCATCACTGGGGGCGCGCCGGGGATCCGATAATAGCGGGAGTCTATGACTACTATGGCATCTCGAAAATCGAGGCAGAGCGAGTAGTGGCCGAATCGGGATTGAAGCACTGGGTAAGTCTTCGGCAGTCAGGCATACTTCATAAAGGTCTGGTGGACAGAGCCACAGATCCGATCTCCTTCCATGTGCCGCTGCGTGGTGTATTGGAATGGGCCACGGTCGAAGACTCGGCACGACTGATGGTAGGAGTATGTCGCGAAGGAGTACCGGAGAGTTTCTGGCGCAACTTCTACTTCATCGGCAGCGGCAAAGAATTTCGTCTCACCAACTATGAATTTGAGAAACTGCTTCTTGAGTCGATGGGGTGTCCCCCGCCGGAGAAATCGTTTAAGACACGCTGGTTTGCTACTCGCAACTTCCATGGGTTATGGTTTAGCGACTCCGATAGGCTGAATGAGATTATCCCCTTCAGGGAAGAGATCACGGCGGAAGCCTACTTTAAGCGGATGGTTGGAAAGATGCCGTGGTGGGTCAAGCTGAGTCCGTTGGCACCTGGGTGGCTGATTCGGGGTTTTATGTGGTGGGTGGCTCATACCAAAGACATGGGGCCCCTCAACTGGTTGAGCCGCGAAGACTGCGAGCAGAAGATACGGGCATACTATGGGAGCCGAGATGCTATCAAAGAGATACCGGACTGGGAAGGAATGGACTTGAGCCGCCCCTCGGAGAGTCCGGAACAGCTGAATCATGGGTATGACGAGGGCAAGCCGGAGGAGGAATTGGGGATCGAAGATATGCGTCAGGCGGCAGCCTATCGAGGGGGTAAATGCCTATCGGCAGAGATGGAGCCTGGAGATCTTGACACGCCATTGGAGTGGGAATGCAGCTATGGTCATCGCTTCCGGGCGACACCGAGGATCGTGCTGAAGGGTGGACACTGGTGTCCGCAGTGCATGCCGGCGCCTTGGAAATATGACGACGAGGCGAAGCGCAATCCCTTCATGGCGCAGGTGTGGTATGACTCCCACGCAGCCGACGAAGATGAGATCTATGTGTAAAAAGACTCGCACCGCTCGCCACCAGAAGAGGAACGCGCTCTATGCTGTAGCACCCGAAGACAAAAAGAGGAGAGGGCTTTTCAGGCTCTCTCCTCTTTTATATAGGCTTATTGTTTCTTATTACTGCCGTGGGTTGAATCAGATCGCAGAGCGGATTACACCTCTGCCGGAATTGGTGATGAAATCGACGATCTCTGTGCGGAACTCAGACTCCGGGAGAGTATCGACGATCTGCTGAATGGCGTTGGTAACATTCAGATCGCTTAGATAGAGGATGCGATAGATATCGCTGATCTGCTTGATTTCCTCTTCGGTGAAATGGTTGCGATGGAGTCCAACGGTATTAAGACCGACGTAAGAGATTGGTTCTCTGGCAGCCTTGACGAAAGGAGGTATATCCTTATTAACCAGAGCCCCACCTTGGAGCATGATATTGCGACCGAGATGGCAGAACTGGTGGATCAGGCTACCGCCACCGATCACGGCGGCATCATCGACTTGGACTTCACCGGCGAGCTGACAAGCATTGGACATAATGATTCTGTCGCCAAGGCGGCAATCGTGAGCAATGTGATTGTAAGCCATAATCAGGCAATTCTTACCGACCACGGTTTTGCCCTTAGAGGCAGTGCCGCGGTTGACGGTGACACACTCGCGGAGAGTAGTACCATCACCGATATAAGCGTAAGTTTTCTCACCCTGGAACTTAAGATCCTGAGGGACGGCAGCGATCACAGCGCCGGGGAAGATGGTGACACCATCCCCGATACGCGCGCCGGGGAAGATGGTGACATTTCCATAGATGACGCAATTATCACCGATTTCGACATCCTCATAGATGGTAGAGAAATCACCTATCCGGACATTATTGCCGATTTGGGCATCTGGGCTAACTTTATAAAAATTGCTCATAGTATCAAACAGTTATTGCGAAGATTAGAATTATTTATTTTTGACGATTTGAGCCATGAACTCAGCCTCGCATACCACCTTTTCGCCTACGAAAGCATAACCTTTGACCATGGCGCAACCGCGACGGATCTCAGTCATAAGAGAGACATTGAGGAGGAGAGTATCACCGGGGACCACCTTCTGGCGGAACTTGACATTATCTATCTTAAGGAAATAAGTGGAATAACGTTCGGGCTCATCGAGGAAGTTGAGCACGAGCACACCGGCGGCTTGCGCCATTGCCTCGATCTGGAGAACGCCGGGCATGACAGGTTCCTGGGGAAAGTGACCCTGGAAGAAGGGTTCATTGGTGGTGACATTCTTGACAGCCACTGCATGCTTTTGGTCGATCTCGATCACCTTATCGATGAGCAAGAAGGGATAGCGGTGAGGGAGCTGACGGCGGATTTCGATATTATCGATCAGAGGCTTGAGGTTAGGGTTATAAACGGGAGCCTGGATCTCGGTATGCTTCACCTCATGGCGCACCTTGCGAGTGAACTTATTGTTGACAGTATGTCCGGGGCGTATAGCCACGACGCGGCCCTTGATGGGACGACCGATCAGGGCGAGGTCGCCGATGACATCAATGATCTTATGGCGAGCAGGCTCATTGTCCCAGATCAGGGGCTTGGGGTTGATATAACCGAGTTCGTTGATGTTCATGTGAGGCACCTTCATAACATCGCAGATATGATTGATGCGATCTTGAGGGATCTTCTCATCATAAATAACGATAGCATTGTCGAGGTCACCACCCTTGATAAGGTTAGCTTCGACGAGTTGCTCGATCTCGCGTACGAAAACAAAAGTTCGGGCGGGAGCCACCTCGGATTTGAACTCGGAGAGATCGTCGAGCACAGCGAACTGATTGGGGAGGACGGCGGAATTATACTCAACCATACACTCGACGCTGAACCCATCGTCGGGATAAATGGTAAGAGTAGAACCGGACTCCTCATCTCGGAACTGCTTTTTCTCCTTAATAATATAATAATCCTTGTCAGCCTCCTGCTCGACGATGCCGGCCTCCTCGATGAGTTCGACATAACGGATGGCGCTGCCGTCGAGGATAGGGAGTTCGGGGCCATTGACGTCGATGATACAGTTGTCGATGCCGGCGGCATATAGGGCAGAGATGGCATGCTCGATGGTGCTTACCACATCCCCCTTGCGATTGCCGATGACTGTGCCACGACAAGTGTCGACTACATTTTCAGCTGTGGCGTCGATGAGGGGTTGACCCTCGAGGTCAACGCGACGGAACTTATAACCGGTGTTGTCAGGGGCGGGATTGAAGGTAGCTTGGATATGCAACCCGGAGTGAAGGCCCTTGCCCTCGACAGAGAATGAATTTTTTAAGGTTAGTTGCTTCATATTATAGAACAATTATTATTTCTTGAAAAGTTCGGGGAGTCGAGAGAGATAAACTTGAGTACGAGCGAACTTCATAGCGTCGACAGCGGGATAACCGATGAGTCGCTTACGGTCGCCGACATTATTGGGGATTCCGGTCTGGGCGCCGAACTCATTGTGATCGCCGATGTGGATATGACCGGCGAAACCGCACTGGCCACCGACGCGATTGAAAGATCCGACCTTGGTAGAACCGGCGATGCCGGTCTGAGCTGCGAATACGTTAGACTCGCCGATCTCGACATTGTGGGCCACTTGGATAAGATTATCGAGTTTGGAGCCACGGCCGATGATAGTAGAACCGAAAGTGGCGCGATCGATAGTGGTGTTGGCGCCCACCTCGACATCATCGGCGAGAACGACATTACCGATTTGAGCTATTTTCTCATAAGAGCCGTCAGGGAGGGGGGCGAATCCGAATCCATCGGCGCCGATCACAGCGCCGCTATGGATGATGCAGCGCGCACCGACTACACAACCCTCATAAATTTTGACACCGGCACGAATCACTGTATTATCTCCGATCACCGTATTATCGCCGATATAAGCCTGGGGATAAATCTTTACATTCTTGCCGAGAGAAACATTCTTGCCGATATAAGCGAAAGCGCCGATATATGCATCCTGAGGGACCACTACCCCATCAGCGATAAAAGCGGGCTGCTCGATGCCGACAGGTTGAGGTTTTTGGGCTTCAAAAGCAGCGAGGAGCGAAGCGACAGCGACGTAAGGGTCGTCGACGCGAATCAGAGTAATACCGGAATCAGCGGGACGAGGTATATTTCTATCTACCAACAAGACCGAAGCCCGGGTAGAATTGATAAAATGAGCATACTTAGGGTTAGAGATAAAAGATATATCGCCCGGCTTCGCCTCCTCGATTTTGGCAAAACCGGTAATCTCAATACTATCATCTCCCTCCACAGTTCCTCCGACCATAGAGGCAATCAGGAGTGGGGTAATTTTCATAAGCTAAATATTAAGATTTAAAAAAAAAGAACCCACAAAAACGAGTGCGATATGTAAAGAGACATCGCAACCGAGATAGGGAAATTTTGACAAAAATAATACAAAAAAAAGAAATAACCTAAAAAAAAGCAAAAAATGCCACATTTGCGGAAAAACTTAGTCTGGATCGGAACAGCGCGTTCAAAATATGCATAAAAAAACCACTTGCGC
>SFMJ01000112.1 GCA_004553095.1 Bacteroidales bacterium | reverse complement strand
CGAAGATGGCTTCGATATCTTAAGCACTTATTGATCCCCCTCTATCCGATTGTTTCTTTGTTTCATATCAATAATGTTGAGAGGAGATGTATCCACCCGGTGGATACATCCCCTCTCTTTCGTTATCTATACATAGAGCGTCTTCTTATTCCGGTATAGCCCATCCTATTCCGGGCTCTCTTTCTTGCGTCGACCGAAGAGCCGTTCTTTCCAACTGCGCTTCTGACCCAGCGGTCGGAAGTTCACCGATATCTTCCGATCGCGCTTGCTGAAAAAGATGATATGAGTCGGAAACACCATCGCCACTATCCGGTCAAACTCCAATATGGTACATAGCCCTCGCATCAGAAACTTGTGAAAGGGACTCGTAGCCTTGATGCTATCCACTATCACCATATCGCCCTCGATATGCATATCATGATAGGGCGACAGCAACTCCACAAAGTAGGGGAGGCGTAGTTCTTCCACATCTCTACATTGCTTGTGATAGTTCCTATATATATCGTCTATTACCTCTTGTGTTATCATTGAAATTGTTCCTTTGACTTAAAGAACTTGTTCTTTCCCCTTGATCTCTTAAGCATTTCGATTCTCTTAAGAAACAAAGACCCTCCTAATCTTTTCAACAACATTATCTCTATTTTGGTTCACTTAATATGATTTGCATATTCCGTAAATCAGAAAAGCAAAATTCGAGTCTCTGTGAGATGTTCGAATCTTGCTTTTCATAGATTTCTAAGTTATGTCGATATGACTCGACATTCCGATTTGTGTCTATGACATCGATTAGCCAAGGTAGCTAAGCAATACACCCGCAGCTACTGCCGAGCCGATCACACCTGCCACATTCGGCCCCATGGCGTGCATCAGCAGATAGTTCGTCGGGTCATATTCCAAGCCCACATTGTTCGAGATACGTGCTGCCATCGGCACTGCCGATACGCCCGCATTGCCGATCAGCGGGTTGATCTTCTTGCCCGGCTTCAAGAATAAGTTGAAGAGCTTCACCGACAAGACTCCGGCGCTCGAGGCGATGATGAAGGCCAAGAAGCCAAGTCCGAAGATCAATAGCGTGTCGGTGGTGAGGAACTTATCTGCCTGGGTCGATACGCCCACTGTTAGTCCCAACAAGATGGTCACGATGTCGGTCAGTGCATTGCTCGCTGTCTTTGCCAAGCGTGTGGTCACACCACTCTCTCTAAGCAGATTGCCGAAGAAGAGCATACCGAGCAAGGGAATGCCTGAAGGCACTACGAAACATGTCAGCAGTAAGCCCACCACCGGGAAGATGATCTTCTCGTTCTGGCTCACTACGCGCACCGGCTTCATCTTAATCACGCGCTCTTTCTTCGTGGTGAAGAGTCGCATCAATGGGGGCTGGATCAGTGGTATCAACGCCATATATGAATATGCCGATACTGCCACAGCTCCCAATAAGTCGGGATTCAGCTTAGAGGTCGTGAAAATCGCTGTCGGGCCGTCTGCACCGCCGATGATCGCCACACATCCTGCCGACAGCGGATCAAAGCCGCAGAGCAATGCCAGCATATAGGCACCGAAGATTCCAAACTGTGCACACGCACCGATGATCATCAATTTTGGGTTCGCAAGCAACGCCGAAAAGTCAGTCATCGCTCCCACGCCCAGGAATACCAACGGCGGATACCATCCCTTCTCTACTCCATTATATAGGATATTGAGCACTGAACCCTCTTCATAGATGCCGATCTCCATTCCCGTCTGGAACGGTATATTGCCGATCAGCATTCCAAAACCGATGGGTACTAACAGCAGTGGCTCAAAATTCTTCTTTATCGCAAGCCATACGAAGAAGATTCCCACCAACAGCATCACCAAGTTGCCCGGCTCGCAGTTGGCAAATCCGGTAAACGACCAGAAGTCTCGTAAGGTCTCGCTAAAGAAGTCTACGAATGTTGATTGTACTTCCAATAACATATTCTTCTCTTTCTGTTATGTTTTTACTCTCTCTGTCTCGCAGACTTATTCGATTATCATAATATCCGTACCCTCCAAGATGGCATCTCCGGCGTTCACCAAGATCTGCTTTACGGTGCCTCCCTTTGTGGTGCGAATGTCGTTTTCCATCTTCATCGCTTCCAGAACGCCGACTTTGTCGCCGCTCTTCACTACGTCTCCCACCTTCACTGTGATGCTCATCACTGTGCCGGGAAGAGGACTCTTAACTGCCTCTGCATTTCCTGCCACTACAGGGCGGGGTGCCGGCTTCGTATTCGTCGAGGCGGCTGCTCCATGATTGGTGTGCCCCGACTGACTTAATGCAGGCTTCTGTGGCCCGGACTGCTTCTTCCGGTCTAATTCTACCTTATACGGAACGCCATTTACCTCTACCGTGGCTTCATTGTCGGCTATGTCGCCTACCACTACGGTAAATTTCATACCATTGATCTTATACTTATATTCTTTCATTGTTGTCTTTTTGTGTAGGGTAATATTCGGTTATTATTCCTTACGTGATATCTTTACGGTCTGGGGCATCACTCGCATATTGTAGATCTTTGAGTTCCATGGTGAGTATGCCTTGCGCATCCGGCGGATGGTCAATATCGTATCCTCGATGTCGTGTCCCTGACCCATGTGCTCTGCCAGTGCCATGCTGATGGCGGCGATCACCTCGCCTGAGTCAAGTTCTTCATGATGATCTTGCGCGGTATCCTTGTCTACACCATGTGCCTTGCGCTTCAGACTCTTCTGTACGTATGACGATATTTTGCCAAATACGTAGAAAAGTAGGCTCAGCACGATCAGTGCCAACACCACGATACTCATCGCCAAGATTGTAAGCCCGCCGCCAAAACTGTCTTTCTCTTTGGCATTGGCAGCTTTCCGCTCTCGTCGTGACACCTGGTCTTCTCCTCCCATTTTGGCCTCCGTCGCCGAGACTTCTGCTGCAGCTGTCTCTGCCTCTATCGCTGCCTCTGACGGCGTCGATACAGTCATCTCGATCCCTTCTGCCTCCGGAAGTGAAGCTGGCACTGCTGCCGAGGTCGTTGACCCCGACAGCAATGCCATGCTTAATGCCACGCTCAAAATTATTCTTTTTCGCATGTTGGTTTGGTTCTTTTTTTACAATGGTATGTTGCCATGTTTCTTGGCAGGATTGCTCAGCTTCTTCGTTGCCAACATGTTCAACGCCTTGATCACACGGAAACGTGTGTTGCGTGGCTCGATCACGTCGTCGATATAGCCATATTTCGCTGCCTGATAGGGGTTGGCAAACAAATCGCGATATTCATCCTCTTTGAGCTTGATGAATGCTGCAGGATCTTCTGCGGCCTTTGCCTCTTTGGCATAAAGAACTCCTACTGCACCCTCGGCGCCCATCACGGCGATTTCTGCCGATGGCCATGCATAGTTCATGTCGCCACGAAGTTGCTTACAGCTCATCACGATGTGGCTGCCGCCATAGCTCTTGCGCAAGGTCACTGTCACCTTGGGTACTGTGGCCTCACCATAGGCATATAGCAATTTCGCTCCATGCAAGATGACACCGTTATACTCCTGGCCTGTGCCGGGCAAGAAGCCGGGAACGTCTACCAAGGTCACCAATGGAATGTTGAACGCGTCGCAGAAACGTACAAATCTTGCTCCCTTGCGCGATGCATTCGAGTCAAGTACGCCTGCCAATACCTTCGGCTGGTTGGCTACTACACCCACGGCCTGACCATTGAAGCGGGCAAAGCCGATGATGATGTTCTTCGCGTAGTCTTTCGATACCTCCAAGAACTCGCCATTGTCCACGATCGAACCGATCACTTCATACATGTCGTAGCTGCGCTTCGGATTGTCGGGAATGATGTCGTTGAGCTTGTCTTCCAAACGGTCGATCGGGTCGGTGCACTCTACCAGCGGAGTCTCTTCCAAGTTGTTCTGCGGAATGTAGCTGATGAGCTGACGCACCAACTGAAGTGTCTCTTCTTCTGTCTCGGCTGCAAAGTGGGTAACGCCACTCTTCACTGCATGTACAGAGGCGCCGCCAAGTTGCTCTTGTGTCACATCTTCGCCTGTGACGGTCTTTACCACCGACGGGCCGGTCAAGAACATATAGCTCAAGCCCTTGGTCATGATGGTGAAGTCGGTCAAAGCAGGACTGTATACTGCACCTCCGGCGCAGGGGCCCATGATGGCTGAGATCTGAGGTATTACTCCCGATGCCATAATGTTGCGCTGGAAGATCTCTGAATAGCCTGCCAAGGCGTTGATACCCTCTTGGATACGTGCACCTCCTGAGTCGTTCAAACCGATCACCGGAGCTCCCATCTTCATGGCAAGATCCATAACTTTGCAGATCTTCTGCGACATGGTCTCGGACAGTGAGCCGCCGAACACAGTGAAGTCTTGTGCAAATACATATACCAAGCGACCATCGATTGTACCAAAACCGGTCACTACGCCATCTCCCAGGATGTGCTTCTTGTCTTGACCGAAGTTCGTGCATCGATGGGTCACAAACATGTCGAGTTCCTCAAAACTACCTTCGTCAAGTAGCATGGCGATGCGCTCGCGGGCGGTGTATTTGCCACGTGCATGTTGCTTCTCGATCGCCTTCTCACCGCCGCCAAGACGTGCCTGGCTGCGCTTCTCGATGAGCTGGCTGATCTTTTCTTCTTGTTTGCTCATTTCTTGTCGTTTGATTATTTGTTTTTTGTTTGTTCCTTATTTGTTGGGATCTTCACACAACTCTGTCAGAACTGCCTCTGTCGATTTCGGATGCAAGAAGGCGATATGAAGCCCGTCGGCTCCCTTGCGCGGAGCGGCATCGATCACTCTTACGCCCTTCTCTTGTACCTCAGCCAATGCATTCTGTACACCATCCTCTACTGCAAATGCCATGTGGTGCATCCCGCCGCGACCGCCATTCTTCTCGATGAATTTGGCAATCGTACTCTCAGGGCAGGTGGCCTCCAAGAGCTCTATCTTGGTCTGACCTACCATGAAGAAGGCTGTTGTCACTTTCTGATCTTCTACTACTTCTGTCTTGTAGCATTTCAGACCTAACACTGTCTCGTAGTACTTGATAGCCTCCTCAAGATTCGGTACGGCTATCCCAATGTGCTCAATGTGTGAAATTTTCATTGATGTCTTAGTTTTAAAGTTAGTTTATTGGGTTTGTTAATTTCCGGTCCTTGTTATCGGTCCTTTATTTTT
>SFMJ01000111.1 GCA_004553095.1 Bacteroidales bacterium | reverse complement strand
CCATGACGATTTCATCTTTCGTGAGTTCTAAATATTTTTCCATCTGAGCATATTATTCTTATATTTCACAAATTTACTAATTTTTTTGATTAGTTGGGCTTGGAACGTGGCGGGGATTGTTTTTTTCGTTAATTTTGTGGTCGGAATTCTTTTTATTTTTTCGACTATGGAAAATTTTTCATTTTGCTCGCCTACTGAGTTTATCTTCGGCCGCGGCTCGCAAGAGCAGGTCGGCCTCGCCTTGGCTTCACGCCGCGCCACTATGGTGATGATCGTCTATGGCTCGGATCGTATCCGCCACACCGGCCTCCTCGACCAGATCGAGAGTTCGCTGACCGCTGCGGGAGTTCGTTTCATCGAATATGGTGGCATCCAGCCCAATCCAACTGCTGAGAGTGTATATAATGCCCTTCCGATAGCCCGCGATAATAAGGTCGATTTTATCCTCGCCGTCGGTGGTGGTTCCCCCATCGATGCCGCTAAGGCCATCGCCCTTGGCACCCTTTACCCCGGGGATTTCTGGGATTTCTATTCCGGCAAGGAGCAGCCACAATTTGCACTTCCGGTGGGGGTGGTGCTCACCATCCCGGCTGCCGGCTCGGAGGGTAGTGGTAATTCGGTGATTACCAACGAAGAAACTCATCAGAAGATATCCGTGAGATATCCCAACGTGTTGCGACCCCGTTTCGCTATTATGAACCCCGAGCTCACCATGACCCTCCCCTGGGATCAGACAGCATACGGCATCGTCGACATGATGGCGCATATCTTCGAGCGCTATTTCTCCAACACTCCCGGCACTGACCTGGTAGACTCTTACGCCGAAGCTATCTTGAGGAATGTGATGGACCAGGCGTATACCCTCCGCCACGACCCCGACGATTATGATGCACGTGCCAATGTGATGTGGGCAGGCACTCTCGCCCATAACGGCATCTGCGGCGTCGGCAAGGTCGAGGACTGGTCGTCTCATCGTCTGGAACATGAGATCTCGGCATTCTACCATGTGGCTCATGGCGCCGGTCTCGCCGTCGTGATACCCGCCTGGATGACTTTCTGCGCTGCCAAGAACCCCGACAAACTATGGAAGTTTGCCGTCAATGTCATGGAGGTAGACCCCACAGGCAAGGAGCATAAAGAGGTGATCGATGAGGGTATCTCCGAACTTATCAACTTCTATCACGATCTGGGACTCACCACACGCCTCAGCGAACTGATCGGAGAGACTCCCGACATAGAGAAGATGGTGGCATCGCTCCATCGCAACATGGGCGACACCTTAGGCAACTATGTGCCCCTATCGATGGATGATTGCCGCGAGATATACCGCCTCGCCGACCTCCCCACCGAGGAATAAAGACTCCGGTTAACTATAAAATAATGAGTCGGTTGGATCCCGTGAGATACAACCGACTCTTTTTCTTTATAGGAGAACGGAATTATTCCTTGATCAGGAAGTGATCGCCGCTCTCCTTGACGATGTTTTCGTAATATTTCTTGTCATAACCGGGGAACGAAGGATATATGGGCATCCCATATTCCGACTTGATGAAATTGCCATTCTCGTCGGTCTTCTTCAGGTTGCCATCCATACACTTGACGAAGAGATATTTGGCAAGTTCGAGATAAGCATCGGTAGCCCCCTTGGCTATCTCGGCACCCTCCTTATTGACTTTGGCGGTATACCCGGCGATGTCGCCGGCCTCGAGGAGCTTCACGAGATCGGCTTCCACTTGTGCGCGACTGTCGATATATCCCTTTTCGAGAGACGATTGCACACGGCGGATGTCGCCAATCATCTGATCGTAGCGATAATATGCTTGGTTGGACACGATATTGTTGACCCAGAAATTGGAGTCTATCGAGAATGTATTGATATCGCCGGGTTGCACCTGAGCGGGGACTTCGGTCATGCCGCAATAGAAGGGCATATAGACGGTGGTGTTGGTATCGTCGGTGCCGAACCAGAGGACACCACCGACGCGATCGGGGAGCCAAGAGCGAGTTTGGCTTACGAAGCTCCAGCCGGTTTGCTGAGTGGCGATGGCTCTCTCCATGCAATATTTTTTGCCATCTACTTCATATTCCATAGGTCGCCAACGATAAGGCACCTTGTATGAACCGGCACCCACATCGGAAGTCATCTCGAAGGGAGTTCCTTCGTAATGGTCGCGCATAGACGTTTCCATCTCGGCGAGCGACACTTTGCGATCGGGGATGATGTATAGAGGCATAGGCTCGTTGCTATCGCCGTTGCACCATGCATAATACTTATCGGCATCCTTATTGAAGCGTCGGAAATAGCTCCATACTCTGGCGTCGCAGCCGCGACGAGTCGAGGGGTCATGTTCGCCATAAGCATCGGCGAAGGAGAAATCGGCATCCTTGCCGTTGAAATATCCACGTTTGCGAGCGAATGTGATCATGTCTTTGGCATAGATCACATTTTCTTTATCTTTGAGGTCGACTTGGCGGATGCGAGGCTCATTGGCATGACCGCTGATAGCATTATCGGGGATGCGTATGGCGATCCATACGGCACCCTTCTCCGCTCCCTTGGCGATCATCTCCATCACCCACACTTCATTCTTGTCGGCGATACTGAAAGACTCGCCACTGGAAGCATAGCCATATTTCTCGACCAGATCGGTCATCACTTTAATAGCTTCGCGTGCTGTCTTGGCACGCTCCAATGTGACATATATCAGCGAACCATAGTCCATGATCGAATTGCCGGTGGTATCCTCCAATTCGTGGCGTCCGCCCCAGGTAGATTCGCCGATGACAAGCTGATGCTCATTCATATTTCCCACTACGTTATAAGTCTCTTCGGCCTCGGGGATCTCACCGAGATACTTACCGGTGTCCCACTCGACGATGCGACGCACCTCCCCTTTGAGATGCTTGCCGGCTTTGGCATGATGGAGCATGCCATAGAGACTATGAGAATCTGCCGAATATGTCACCATCACCGAGCCGTCGGTGGTAGCCCCCTTGGCGGCAATAAGATTGGTGCATGCGTCGGCATCTACTGAACAGGTGACTGCCATTGCGGCTGCGATCACCCCCGAAATGAATGTCTTATTCATGTCTAAAATTTATTGTGTTTTGATGGTTATTTCCTTCAACCTTCTGCTGAGCGCATCACTTGAAATTTGAAGTATGCGCTCTAAAACCACAAATATAGGCATTTTTTTTGACATATAAGGTTAAATTGCATATCTTTGCACTACTTTTTTAAGAACGCACTCTAACCCCCTCCCAAAAAAAAGAGAGAGAAATGATAACGAGAATATTACGCCACTACTCCACTTTGTTATGTGTATCGATATCGATGATAATCGGAGCGTCAGTTATGGCGCAAGAAGAGGGAGTAAAGAAGCGGCCGGAGGGAGTTCCTCCGGTGGTGCATAGTGTTCGTGGGGATTCCTCGGCAGGAGTGAAAGGAAGCCTAAGGATACGCAATATCGGGAAGCGTCAGCAGTATAGCGCCTCCCAACGAGAGAGTTATGACACTGATATCTTTTCGCCCAAATCGGCGGCATTTAGTCCCGATGGCAAGTCGCTTTATATCAATTCATTAGAAGGCTGTCAAACGGTGGCATACGCCATACCGTCGTTAGAGAAGCGATATGTGGTGGAATATAAGTTTGAGTCGGGACGGGGGGCATTGTGGGGCGCTCCGGAGGGGATTTACACATTCACCCACTATAAAGATGGGGCGGATCGCTCCTTTGGGGGCAAACCGGTGGAGATGGCATGGTCGCATGGCGGGCGTTATCTATGGGTTCCCTTCTATCGTCGTACGTTCGACATCAATGCACAAGATCCCTCGGCAGTGGCAGTGGTGGACGCGGCTCAGGGCAAGATCATCAGGATGTTCGAGACGGGTCCTCTTCCGAAGGCAGTAGCCGTGTCGGGAGATGATCGCTATGCTGTCGTGACTCATTGGGGGGATAATACTATAGGATTTGTAGACATTTCGGGGAATGATCCTGCTAAGTGGAGAACACTTCCCCCACTGGCTATCGGCAAGAAATTAACGTTGAACTATCCATTAGATCGGGAGGTGAATCGTGACACCAAATCCGGTTACTTGCTACGAGGCACTATTTTCACACCCGACAATCGCTATGTGCTGATCGCCGGGCTTGCCGGGCCCTTATCGGTGGTGGATATGACAGATCGTCATCTTGTGGGGCATATTCAGGAATTGTATGGCATACGCCATCTAATAGTGAGCAATGGCAGGATATATGGATCGCGCAATGTCGCCGGGGAGGTGCTCTCTTTCTCGCTGGAAGATCTGCTGAGAGGTATATCACTCTATGTTAAGGGAGAGTCGAAGAGTCTAAAGGTGGATGGCGATATAAGAAGAGTCAAAGTGGGAGGTGGAGCACGCACCATAGAGGCTTCACCCGATGGCAAATATATCTTTGTGGCATGCAATTCAGCCAATGCCCTCTATGTGGTGGATGCAGAGAGTATGGAGGTGGTAGATCATATCCGATGTGACTCCTATCCTGTGGGGCTTGCCGTTTCTCCCGATGGGCGATATATCGCAGTCACATCGCAAGGACGCAAAGGTTATGGCGGGAATGCCGTCAATCTCTTCGAAGTGACCCGCTACGACTATGAGCCTCCGACACCGGAGCCGATAGAGCCCAACACTATTACCTCGGCGGCACCACCAATCCCCGAAACACCTGCCCCCACAGACGACGTCAGAAATGTATGGCAAATCATGATAGGAGTCTTCGCCTTGATAGCCATAACCTTAGTGGCTGTGATAATAATCCTCCATCGCCATCACCGGAAAACAAAACGCTCTTAGAGAGCGTTCTCTATGATTAGAGCAAGATCTCTATGATTAGAGCGCGTTCCTTACAACTTGAATACGCTCTTAAAAATACAAAAATACAAAAATATTTTATAGCCGAATTCATAAGAAAAAAGTAAAACGCCTTGACGTTTTTGTTAAAATATAGTTAAAATATAATCGTCTTATATTTTATTTGTTAAATTGCGTTAATTTTGAAAAATTTATTTGTGTTTTACAACATGGTTTTAAAAATATTTTGTAATTTTGCATTGAGTTTTTCATGGTATTAGATTTTAAGGTTAACGCAAGATTGGTTGTCGGGATGACAATCAATTTTTTTTTGTATCTATAATTTCTCTCCCGGATGGAT
>SFMJ01000110.1 GCA_004553095.1 Bacteroidales bacterium | reverse complement strand
CAATTTAAATATCAAATACAAGGAACGCGAGTTTCACATGACCCTCACCAATCCGCAACACTCCCGCAATATCATGGAGTATGTGATCCTACCTCTCTTGATTGAGAATAGAGAGGCTATCAAAGACTATATCCGCCAAGACGCCGAACTATCACAGCACGCCGACGTGCTTTGTGCGGCAGTAGACCGCCTCGAGGAAATCTACGCCGGCACCACCGACCTGACCCTCGGCTACCGTCTCATCGAGCATCAATGGCACTAAGAACGCGTTCTAAGCAATGTGAAGAGATGCTATCTGTTGCTTAGGATTTGGAGTGCTTTTTCGGCGGTGTCGACGCCGGAGCGATGAGCCCGGGCGCGGAGTCGGTCGATTTGTAGGCTCGCGGGGAGGGGATCTGCCATCTGCTGTAGAGCGTCGGGAAATATCTCAAGGGTCTCCGCCATGATGCTGCAAGCCGCCGGATCTCCCAAATTGGCTGCGTATGCCATGAGCCGGTTGGCAAGTTGATAGTCATATTTCACCCCCTCGCCAAGTGAGTGGGCGTAGCCGAGGATGGCGTATGCGCGTCCCAATTTTTCTCTTTCGATCTCTCCGTTCTGTGTGGCAATCCTATCTGTGGTTTCAGGCATGGCGAGTAGTGTCATCGGATCGATACGTGATGTGAGTTGACTCAGCAGGGTGGTGGCAATAAAACTTTCACCCTCTCCCCAATAGTTTAAGGCTATGTCGAAGAGCTCGGAAGAGGGGAGGCGGCTCCATTTATTCCACATCATGTTGAGGAGTCGCAGACGAGCATCACCGAAGTTTCGGCTGATGGCGCGATGATAGAGGTCGATGGCTTGCAAGGTGTCCTTCGCAACGAGGCGGCCGACGGCATAGCAGTCGGCGAGCATGGTCATGGCGGCAGGGAGTCCGGCGTCGGAGGCGCGACGAAGATGATGCAAAGCCAAGGAGTCGATTGCGACTTTATCATTATGTGGCGCGATGATGGCTGTGGCGGCACTATCATTCATCAGCAGATAGGCGAGATTGTGATCGGCGCGAGCATCTCCGGCATCAGCTGCTATCTCGATATAGCGGATGGCGGAGTCGAGGTTGGCTTCGATCATATCACCTCGCTGATATAGAAAACCGAGATAATTGCAAGCCGGAGCATATCGCTGTAAGGCCGACCGATGGAGAAGCGAGATGGCACGGAGGGTGTCTGCCGGAATGGTGTCATAACCCTTCTCCAGAATCAGAGCAAGGCGATAGAGTGCCTCTGCATCACCCGATTCGGCACGCTGTTCAAATGCCTCATACGAGCGACGCATCTCCGGAGTCATAGCATGCAACACGATGCTTACCACCGGAAGAAGGATTAATATGTAGAGCAGACGTTTCAAGTGGCAATGATTCGACCGTAGCGATCGGCATAAACATTGATCAACCCTTGGGAGTCATCGTGACCAAGGGCACCAGCATCTCCTGCAGAGAGATACCTCCATGCTGGAAGGTGCCGGTGTAGTATTGCACATAGTAGTTGTAATTGTTGGGATAGGAGAAGAAGTCTTCGTTCATCGCAAAGATATAGGCACTCGAGATATTGGGCGTCGGGAGTCCGAATTTACGGGGATTGCGTATTTCGAAGACTTGCTTGGTGTTGTAACTCAGGTTCTTGCCACACTTATAGCGGAGGTTGGTATTGGTGTTGCGATCGCCTATCACCTTGATGGGATTGTCTACACGGATAGTGCCATGGTCGGTGGTGACGATCACTTTGTAACCCAATTCGGAGAGGCGACGGAAGATATCGAGAGCCGAAGAGTGACGGAACCAGGATTCGGTGATCGACCGATAAGCGGCATCGTTGCTTGCCAATTCGCGGATCATCTTCGATTCGGTGCGGGCATGAGAGAGCATATCGATGAAGTTGATCACCACGACCTGGAGGGGAAGATCGCGGGTGGCGTTGAGTCGCTGCAGGAATTTCTCGCCTGCCGGGGAGTCATTGAGCTTGGTATATTGGAAACTCTCTTTGCGACGGAATCGCTCGAGCTGGGTGCGAATAAGTTCCTCTTCATGCACGTTAAGGCCCTCATCTTCATCCTCTTCGACCCAATATTGGGGATACATCCCGGCGATGTCGTAGGGCATCAGTCCGGCGAAGATGGCATTGCGAGCATATTGTGTGGAGGTCGGAAGGATGGTGGTATAGAGTTCTTCGGAAGCGTTGAAATATTCCGAAAGAAGGGGCTGCACGACTCTCCACTGGTCGAGACGGAAGTTGTCGATCACCATCATACAGACCTTCTCACCCTGATCCAAGAGGGGGAATACGCGCTTGCGGAAGATCTCATGGCTCATCAGGGGGTGATCTTCGTCTGCCAACCAATCGGCATAGTTGCGCTTCACGAATTTGCAGAAGTTGGAGTTGGCATCGCGCTTCTGCATCAGCAGCATCTCCTCCATAGGACTTGCCGTTTCGGAGAGTTTCAGTTCCCATCTCACCAATCCACGATATATCTCCATCCAGTCTTGGATAGAGGCTGCCATATTGATCTGCTGTGAGATCTTGGTAAATTCCTGCTGATAGTCGGTAGAGGCGGTGACATTGGTGATCTCGCGGCTGTGCAGATTCTTCTTGATGGAGAGGAGGATCTGGTTGGGGTTGACCGGCTTGATGAGATAGTCGGCGATGCGGTTGCCGATGGCTTGATCCATGATATTTTCCTCTTCCGACTTGGTAATCATCACTACAGGCACGTCGGGATGTCGAGCATTGATCAGATCGAGGGTTTCGAGACCTGAGATGCCGGGCATGTTCTCGTCGAGGAGCACTAAAGAATATGCATCGTGGTCGAGAGCATCGAGAGCATCCCGACCATTGGAGACGGTGGTCAGATCATAGCCTTTGGCTTTAAGAAATAGGATGTGTGGCTTGAGGAGATCGATCTCATCGTCAGCCCAAAGTATCTTGTCCATAGTGATAGGGTTTTATTCTGTCGCCTCTTCTGCCTCGGTTTTCTCTTCCGACACGGCAGGCTCTACGGCTTCGGATTTCTCAGATGGCTCTTCAGTCTTAGGGTTCTCTATCGGTTCGGGTGATTCCCCTGTTTCAGAGTTTTCCGTTGCTTCTGTCTCTCCGAGCTCTTGAGGGCCTTCGGTTTCTTCGGTCTCTTCCAAGGCTTTGGCTTCGGTTTCTTCGATGGTTTTATTCTCTTCGAATCGGAAGTATTCTTCAAATGAACGTCCTTCGCGCAGCAAAAGTTCGAAGTTGCTCTTGCTTATCATGATGGGCCGCACTCCGTCGGGAAGTGTGAAGTCCTTCTCTGCCATCACTTTGCGATAATGTTCGACATGTCGGATGTTGGCAAATCCTTTGATGATAAGGAGTCCGACGTTGCCGAAACTCATCGGTTCGAGGTCGAAGTCGCTGACGACAAATGATGAGAAGTTGAAGCGTGCCACATCATAGAGCAACTGATTCGCACTCACGGAGTCGCGGGGGAATGCCAACACGAGGTAGTGGGGTGCATTGGGATCTCGCTCGAAGTTGAGGGGCTGACCATCGGCGGCGGAGAGGGTGGTGTCGTTAGATAGGCGCATGCTCCATATCATGCCACGCGAATTGGAGAGCCCGGCATGTGGTTCACGGCCCGCCTTGAGCCCCTTAAGGATGCTGCCCGCCATGTCGGTCATGTCGGTGTTGGGATAGCGATCGAGTAGTGCTGTCAGCTGCGACTGGAACTTATCCTTATCATTCTCAGTGAGATAGGAGAGCGCATCGATGAAGATAAACTTAGGCATAATCTTCGAGAGGGGGAAGTCTTGCTCCATCTTGGCAGTGAGCTGATGGACTGTCGAGTTCTGATTGTTGAGATAAGCATCGTATGCCTGCTGATACATCTCTTCCTGCACGTCGTTCATGCGGCGAAGGTTCTCGAAGTAGTTGGGATCGGTCATCGCCTTGCCGTAGGGGGAGTCGGCGAAGTCGGTGAGGATCTTCTGCCGCCATATCTCGGCTTGAGCGGTCTCACCACGTCTCACAGCCATCAGATACATATTGTAGTAGACTTCGAGGCGATATTCATTGTCGGGATATCGGTCGAGGAGCTGGCCGAACGTGCGGCGTGAAGCGCCGAAGTCTTCCAACTTATCTTTCAGGATAAGGCCCATATTATATAGCCCCTCTTGGATTACATCGTTGGCAGTCTGTATCTCTTCGGGAGTCTTGGGGATCTGCTTGAGATAGTATTCCGGCTTGTGGGGATCATTTTCAGCCTTCTGTCGTTCGGCGATCTCTTTGCGCTGCTCGTCGGTGAGGGTGGAATCGCCCGGCAGGGAGTCGGTGGCGAGTACGTCGGCATCCTCTTCCGGCTCTTCGGCAGAATAGGAGGTCTTGTTGCGACGACGCCAGTCATCTTCCAATTTGCGGGCACCCCAGCGACGCTGGAACTCGTTCTTACCCTGGTTCTTGGTCATAGTGTTGTAGAAATACCATGACTTGTCGCCATTGGAGATCATCGGAGTGGTGCCTTCATTTTTCTTGATGTTTTCAGTTCCTTTACCCTCTTGCTCGGCGAGGTATTCTTCACGCTTGGCATCTTCAGCCTCTTTTTTCTCTTTCTCTATGAGTTCTTTGGCGAGTCGTTCAGCCACTTTGCGTTGCTCTTCGGGAGTCAGCTTGGAGAGGGTGAGCAGGGAGTCTTGGAGTTCGACATTTCCTGCATATAGAGCCATCTCGTCGAGCACGTCGCTGCGGCGCTTTATCTTCTTATAGTCGGGAAATGTCTCCGGGAGTTGCGGCACGGCACCGGAGTAACAGGGCTGTGCCTTGACATATTCACCGAGGTCGAAGTAGAGTGCACCCAAGGCGAGTTGCGCCATGGCTTTGTCGATGGCGTTGCGGGTGGATTTCTCGATGGCGAGTTTGTAGTTGTCGATAGCCGAGGTGGTGTCTTTGACCGATAGGTAGAGGTTGCCGATGGCGTAATATATCTGGTCGAGGTATTCGGCATTGCGAGCATAGCGAGTCATCGCTTTGAGCGAGCGCACCTCCCCTTTGACGTTGGTGCCTTCGAACACTTCCGAGCGTTTGATGCGGGCGTTGAATTTGGCACGGTAGTCGGTAGAGATGCCACTTCCTGCCTTCTTGTATGCCAAGTAGGCATCATGCTTTTTGCCGAGACGAGAGTAGGCTTCGCCGAGCATGAAGCAGAGACGATTTTTCTGACTGCCATGGGCATATTTCACAGCCTCCCGGATGTGAGGCACCGCCTTTTCTTCCTGCTTGGTTCGCATATAGTAGTCGCTCCAGGCGAGGCTAT
>SFMJ01000109.1 GCA_004553095.1 Bacteroidales bacterium | reverse complement strand
ATTTTTTCTTGTTCTGACATGATTCTTGGATTTTAATAATATCGGTTTCATCTTCAGTTTATAGCGAAAAATCCTGCAGGCAGTACTGCTTGCAGGATTTCAGTTGCTTGTACATTTTTGCGGAGTGACCGAGATTCGAACTCGGGATACGCTTTTGGCGTATACACGCTTTCCAGGCGTGCCTCTTCAGCCACTCGAGCATCACTCCTTCGCTTTTGTGTTGCAAAGTTAATGCTTTTTTCCCATTTTGCAATATTTTTTGCAGATTAATTATTAATTTTGCATTGTTTTTCTAATTTGTACTATCGCTTGTGGCGCTTTTTTGCCCTCCGCAAGCATCGGTAACCTCTCCGCCGGTGGTTTTCGCTCTCCCCCGTCGAGCTCGTGCCACCCCCGCTGAGATGCCTCTATTATCAGCATTATTATGAAAAAGTTTAATCTCTCAACCCTCTCCTCTCTTCTCTCGGTCTCTCTACTCCTGTTGTTACCCTTGCTTGCCTCTTGCAGCAAGGATAAGAAGGGGGCTTCATCCCTGCCTGAGAATTTTGGCACCATCGGAGACTGCGGCCGCGTGCAGTATATGATCTCTCACACCACCCCCGATTCGGTGGCGCGTTTCATCATCTACACCGCCTTGGGTCGCAACGAGAATGTCCGCATCGACACTCTCGCCATCGCCACCACCTACGCCTACGAGCATCTCCAGGGTCCCGACCTCGACACCTTCAGCGCGCAGTATGACTCCCTGATCGAGAGCCTCCCCCTCGCCGACAAGATGTCGATCTATGTCAAAGCCGGCGCCGTGGATCCTCAGAGACTCGGCTTCCGTCTCGGCCTCGAGTATATGTCTTCGATCCGTGATGGCAATAAGTCGGTAGCCGACGTCGAGAAGGAACTCCGCGAGTTCAAACGTGCCTGCAACCATGACCCCGAGATGTATCGTCGCTTCATCATCGGTTTCCACACCGTGCTCGAACGCGACCATGGCAAGGATGTTCCCAATGACATCTATCAGAAATTCCGTAATTACGAGTAATATCACAATGAAGAAATTTTCAGATTATAGTGCTTTCATCGAGAAGGTAATTCGCGACCTCTCGTTTCCCGGCGATGCTCTTGCCGGACTCTATCAGCCCATCTCTTACTCCCTCTCTGCGGGAGGCAAACGTATCCGTCCGTCGTTGGCACTGATGGCCGCCGATGCTTTCGGCTCTGCCGCCGATGCGGCTGTCGATGCCGCCGTCGCTTTGGAGGTGTTCCATAACTTCACCCTCCTCCACGACGATGTGATGGATCATAGTGACTTGCGCCGTGGCCGCCCTTCGGTCCATGCCAAGTGGGATGTCAACACCGCCATCCTTTCGGGAGACACCATGCTCTCCCTCGCCTGTCAGTATATCTCGCACGTCCCCGACGCCATCCTTCGCCCCGTGCTCGATGCATTCAATGAGATGGCTATCCGTGTATATGAGGGCCAACGCCTCGATATGGACTTCGAGACCCGTCAGGATGTCACCCTCGATGATTACATCCACATGATTAGCCTCAAGACGGGTGCTCTGCTCGGGGCAGCCACTCGCATCGGTGCCCTGATCGGTGGAGCCTCCACCGAGGATGCCGCCCACATGGCGGAGTATGGCAATATGCTCGGCCTCGCCTTCCAGATCCAGGATGACTGGCTCGACGTCTTCGGCGATGCTGCCACCTTCGGCAAACCGATCGGCGGCGATATCAACAATAATAAGAAATCTTACCTCCTCTTGGCTTCTCTCGCCACCAACACTCCCGACGCCACAGCCCTCCGCGACGCTATGGCTCTCCCTGCCGGCGAAACGAAGGTCAAGGTGGTGACTCGCCTCTACGAGCGCCTCGATATGAACCGCGTCTGCCGCGATGCCATCCAGCAATATAGCTCACGAGCCATGGCTGCACTCAAGGCCACATCGCTTAGCGACGAAGCCCGCGAACCCTTCCGCCTTCTCGTCGAAAAACTGACAGGAAGAAAGAAATAATGCATGATTCTGTATTATAACCCCTAACCCCTAATCGCATGACCGATACGCATACTCATATCTATATGCCCGATTCCTTCCCCGATGGCGGTGTCGCCGCTGTCGAGAGGGCTATCGCCGCCGGCGTCTGTCACATGGTTTTTCCCTGTGTCGATCTCTCTTCTATCCCCGATATGAGAGCCCTCCACAGCCGATTCCCCGACAATACACGCCTCGCTATCGGTCTGCACCCCACCGAACTTACCCCCGATTGGCGTGAGATACTCCGGCAGATGCATGATATGCTCCCCGGAGATTTCGCCGCCATCGGCGAAGTCGGCATTGACCTATATCACGATGACTCCTTGCGCGCTGAGCAGTGCCTCGCCTTCGCCGAGCAACTCCTCTGGGCTTCCGAATTTCATCTCCCGGTCATAATCCATTGTCGCAACGGACTCGACGATACCCTCCGCATCATCGCCGAGCATCCCCACCCGCTCCCTCCCCTTATCTTCCACAGCTTCACCGGCTCGAAGGAGGATGTAGAACGTATCCGCACTGTCTGCGACCCTTGGTTTGGAATCAACGGCGTCGTAACCTTCAAGAATGCCCCGGCTCTCCGCGAAGCGCTCCCCGTCATCGGACTCGACCATATCCTCCTCGAAACGGATGCACCCTGGCTCGCTCCCGTGCCGGTGCGCGGCACTCTCAATGAGTCTTCGCGTATCCCCCACATCTGCCAATGCATCGCCGAAACCCTCGCCCTCCCCATGGAGCAAGTCGAAGAAATCACCGACCGCGCAGCAGCCCACCTCTTCAGTTTCAAAAACAACTGATAACCAATAACCAATAACCAATAACCAATAACTCGGCGAAGTCCTATAATATGATCGACCAACCCGTTGCCATATTCTTCATCGTCCTCCTGATCATCTTGCTCGGGCCGCTCGCTTTTCGCCCTCTCAAGATCCCTCCCGTGGTCGGCATGATCATCGCCGGTATGATCGTCGGCCCTCATGGTTTCGGATTCCTCGATCGAGACGATAGTTTCCGCATTTTCGGCGAAGTAGGCATCCTATACATCATGTTCCAGGCTGCTGTCGAGATCGATATGTATCACCTCAAGCGTAACTATCGCCCCGGGCTCATCTTTGGTCTCTTCTCTTTCGCATTGCCTATGATTGGAGGCATCTTCGCCTCTCGTTATGCCTTCTCCCTCCCCTGGGAGACGTCGATCCTTATCGCCTCGATGTATGCCTCCCACACCCTGGTGGCTTACCCTGCCGTGAGCCGCTTCGGCTTGCAAAACAATCGCGGTGCCGTCATCGCCGTCTGCGGCACCATCGTCGCCGTGATGCTCGCCCTGATATGCCTCGCCGGTGTCGTGCAGACTCATATCTCCGGCTCTTTCGGCATCTGGGATGTACTCCGACTCCTCCTCTTTATGGCTATCTATTGTGTCGCCATAGCCTACGCTCTCCCCTTTGCTGCTCGACGTTTCTTCCGCTCGGTCTCCGACCCGGTGGCGCAATATATCTTTATCCTCGCCTTAGTGTTCGTGGCTTCGCTCCTCGCCAAGATCATCGGTTTGGAGTCAATCCTCGGCGCATTCTATGCCGGGTTGGTGCTCAACCGCCTAATCCCCGGCCGCAGCCCGCTGATGCGCAACATCCGCTTCGTCGGTGATTCGATCTTCATACCATATTTCCTCATCGGGGTAGGTATGCTGATCAATATCCGAGCCGTTTTCTCCGGCTGGTATGTCCTCTGGGTGGTGATCAATATGTCGGCGATCGCCCTGGTAACCAAGTGGATAGCCGCCCATGCCACGCGCCTGATCTATCGACTCTCCCCCGATGAGGGGCGCCTCATGTTCGGACTCTCCGCCGGAAAGGCTGCCGCCACCATCGCCGCCGTCATGATCGGTTTTAAGTATGATATGCTCTCCGAAGATGTCACTAATGGGGCGGTTGTCATGATCCTGATCTGCTGCATGGTGGCTTCTGTCACCACCGAGCGTGCCGCCCGCAATATACGTATGCGACTCAAGGCGCTCGACCTTGAGCAGGAAAATATCGGCGAAACCGGTTTTGCAAGGCAGGTAGTCTCCATCTCCAATCCCCTCACTTCCGAGGGGCTTATGCGACTTGCCATCTCTATGCGCAGTCGCTTGAATCATAATCCTATTTCCCTGCTCCATGTTCGTAGTAGCAATGACTCGAGAACGCGTGCCATGTCTGCCGCTGCTATGAGGGGTGCTGAGTCGGTGGCGGAAGACCTCGGTGTCGAGGTGCAGCGACTCGAACGCTTCGACACCAACGTTGCCGCAGCCCTCCGCAATGTCGCCGTCGAAAGAGACGCCACCGAGATAGTGATCGGCTTGCATCGTAAGGCATCGATCGTAGACACCTTTTTCGGCTCGACCATCGACCAGCTCCTCGAGTCGACACGCCGCATGGTGGTCATGTCCCGATGCTTCGTACCTATCGACACGCTCACCGGCATCGTGGTTGTAGTGCCTCGCAAAGCAGAATACGAGAGCGGCTTCCACCTCTGGGTGTCGCGCATACTTATGCTTGCCGCCAACATAGAGGCGAAAGTCACATTTATATCCTATCGAGATACCGGCGAATTTATCCGCACAGCCATGGCAGAAGATGGGGTAGAGGTAGAAGTGAAATTCGAGGTACTCGACTCATACGACGACTTCATCCTCCTCTCGGGCAATGTCGGCGACGACGACCTCTTCGTGGTGGTAGGAGCGCGCAAAGGATCCATCAGCCATACCGGCGACCTCGACAACCTCCCCGGCTTCCTAAGCCGCTACTTCTCCCGCCACAACCTCGCCATGATCTATCCCCAACAATAAATCCACCCGGGTGAGGAAGATAAGATCTTGTTGCGTTATCGTTAACAATTTATGAAATTTTAGAAAAAAAACTCTTTTTTGTTCTAATTGTAATTATTTTTTACTAATTTTGGCACATCCAAATCTCTAAGTAAGAGATTCGGATGAAGAAATCGTTTGCGCGTGCATAAATATCGAAATACACAGCTATTTACACGAGCCAACAAAATCCTCCTTTTCAACAGAAAGAAGAAGGAAAATACTAAAATAGATATATACACAAAACAAAAAAATAACCAACAAAAAAACAACTAACTTTATGAGAAGATTATTACAACGCAAGCTATGTCGGCGCAAGACATTGCTATTCACGTTGTTCCTACTATCCCTTACAATAGGAATAACACAAGCTTTAATAGTAGCATTGGGGGATTTATATTTATTAGGAATATATTGCGTAAATCCAGCATTATTTGTAGCAGGAATTGTA
>SFMJ01000108.1 GCA_004553095.1 Bacteroidales bacterium | reverse complement strand
ATGATAGAATTGGGAGCAGTGATCTCCTTATTTGTATTCTTATTAACCTGATAACCGAGGTTGAGGTTGAAGTGAAGTTCAGGCACCCAGTATAGAGCATAGTCGATCTGGAGGTTACCTGTACTTGAGAGCACGCTACCTACGTTTTCTACATCCTCGAGGAGCTGAACGGGGTTTTGAGAAGAGTTGAGCTCATGGTCACCTGTAGTCTTGGTAACATTAAAGTAACCATTGAACATGTTAGCCACCGAACCCTCAGCCATGTTATACTGGTTGTAAACGGGATAGAGGGGGCACATGCCGACAGCACCACCCATCACATCAGCATTATTGCGGCTCTTGATGTAGCTACCGCTGACATTGGCATTGATAGAGAGGGCATCGTTGAAGAACTTGGGAGTAAGCGAGATACCGACAGTGGTACGTTGCATACCTGAAGTCTTGATGATACCTTGGTTGTCAGTGAAAGATGCATTCACACGGAAAGGCACGTTACCTGCCGAACCTCCGACACTCAGAGAATAGTCGTGAGAGAAAGAAGTGCGGAGCACCTCATCCTGCCAGTTGGTGTTGTTGATAGGAGCGCCATCTTTGAGCCAGCTGTCAACAGTCTGATTGGCAGACTCGTTGCCATACTTGCGATAGATGTCAACGATCTGGTTAGCATCCATCACATTGAGTTGATTGCGAGCAGTGTTAACGTGGAAGTTGGCAGCGAAATTGACAGTGGGACGACCCTTACGACCCTTCTTGGTGGTGATGATGATCACACCATTAGATGCGCGCGAACCATAGATGGCAGTAGCGGAAGCATCCTTAAGGATAGTCATAGACTCAATATTCTGAGGATTGAGCATAGTAAGAGCGTTGGTGCCGCCGGCGCTACTTTGGTTAGACTGGGGCACGCCGTCGATCACGATAAGAGGGTCGTTGGAAGCCGACAGAGAAGAACCACCACGGATACGGATGTTCGCACCGCCACGGGGGTCACCACCCGAAGAAGTAACAACGACACCGGGGCTTGCGCCGACCAGCAGGTCTTGAGCCGAAGTCGAAATACCGGCATCGATATCATCGGGGCTTACGACTGCCACCGAACCGGTAGCATCAGATTTCTTAACAGAACCATAACCGATCACGACTGTTTCAGCCAAGACGGTAGAATTCTGCTTCATAACGATGTTAAGGTGTGTCTGACCATTTACAGCCACATCCATGGGATCATATCCCACATAACTTACCACCAAAGTGGCATTAGGCATCACGTTAAGAGTAAAGTTACCATCAAGATCGGCAGATGTGCCGTTAGAGGTGCCTTTCTCCATAATAGTGGCGCCAATCAGATCTTCTCCCAACTCATCAGCCACGTGTCCTGTGACAGTGATCTTTTGAGCCAGTGAGGGAAGTGCAAGTGTCAACAGCATTGCCATCGTCACCCAAAACTTCCTGTTCAGATGAAAACAAAAGTTCTTCATGCAAGAATGTGATTAAGTTTTACATTGGGTTTATTTAATATTATTTTTTAGTTTCTTGTGTATAATATATGAAAATCACCCCCAAAGCCTTACAGCCCCGGGCAGACCATTTCTTTATAGTTACACCATCCTTCCGTTGTCATGGTAGGTTAACATTTGCGTATCGGTTAACGCCGTTGTTTCATGATATCGATACTCTGCGTACACTAACATCATATATACCCCCAACAATTAACACTCTATGTGTCAAATTTTTACAATTCACATATTCTCCTCGACAAACTCCTAAGCCTGACAAGATAGATACAATAAGTGTTAATTATTGCAAAGCAATTACAAAAATAACAAAATCCTCCGACTCTAAATAGCCTTATAAGGTATTTAACAATGTTAATTAACGATTGTTAATAGCACAATACCCCCGTTTTTCTTATACTCTTTTATCCCTTTTAAGAATATTCAGAGCGCGTTCCTTAAATTTATATATCCTTAGATCTGCTTTATTGATCTAAATCTCTTTATCACTTGTAGAAGGAGGCTCTCACTCTACGACGCACAGTCACCACGTTGAGCAGGATGATAACTCCGGTCAGCACCAAGCCGATCAGCAATGTGCCTGCCAAGCCGGTGGGCACTCCTCCGAGTCCCTCGATCGGTGTCAGATAGTAGGCACGCATCGCCAAGATCGCCACCACCGAGAGGAGGTATGCCACTACCGATGCCGTCACGGCAAGCATGATATATGGACGCCCCACGCCTCCGGCATCATAGCCGAGCATCAGCAGGGAGTGTAGGATGTCTCGATTTTTCTCCATAATCAGCGAGATGGAGAGGATCAGGATGAAGAGTGAGAGGAGGGTGATGAGACCACCGACTCCCGCCACGATACCCACGATGACTCGCAGCAGGAAGGATGCCGAACTGGCACTCTTGTCGCCTGCCACCTCCCAGTCGTGTGACTCAAGGTATTGGGTGATAGCCACATCGCCGGGGCTGCTGACATCGATGATAAGACGTGAGGGTTGGCGTGTCACTCCCGAACCGAGTGTGCGATTCATCTCATCCATAAATTGTTGCGGCACCAAGATGGTGTTCAATCGATTCGAGAAACCAGCCACACGGCCATGCATATTCAGCACCTGTTCCCCATGTTCCGACGAGAGGCGCAATGTCATCGGGATACTCCCCATGAGCCCCTCCGAGAGTTGGGGAAGTCCGGCAGAGGAGGCAAATCCGAAGTTATAGAGGGTCAGATAATCTTTGGCCATGATGATGGGCACCTCGTTCGAGCCGCTACGATATTCCCACTGCTGGCGGGGCACGTCGACGAACTCATCGGGGATAGACTCGAAGAAGAGGGAGGTGGTCATGGTGCGGTCGCCACTCTGCAACCCGGCATATACCCGGAATTTACAGCTCGTGAAGAGACCCACCTTGCGACACCATGGCTGACCCTTAATGTCAGCGATTTCCTCATCGGTGAAACCGGAGGTGGCACCTCCCAATGTGTTGGAGGTGGTGACACGCTTATTGATGATCAGATAGTCGCTCTTGACAAATGAATCTTCGGAGGTCCATATCGAACCGGCATCGCGATAAAACTGCAACGCACCGAGCACGATTGTAAGTCCGATGAAATTGGAGAGGACGAATCCTACCACACGAGCCGGAGATGTGTTCCGGCGCAATAGTTTTCTAATCATATAGCGTGTTAATAGATCAGAGTTTAAGTATCTTATCGTAGGGGAGAGCGATCTTATTGCCGACGGAGGTGGCGATGATCCCTGCGCCCTGTTTTTTTGCCTCTTCAAGTATGATCCCGGCGGCGATCTCATTGTTGTTCGGATCAAGGTGGCTCACCGGTTCGTCAAGGAGCAGGAAGTCGAAGGGCTGGCAGATGCTTCGGATTATGGCGACACGTTGTTGCTGACCTATGGAGAGTCGGCCGGCGGGATAATCGCAGCGTGAGGCGATGCCGAGGCGCTCGAAGAAGTCGGCGAGTTGGCGATCGCTGAAGTGGGAAGTGAGGCGATTCTTCAGTTGCACATTCTCCCAGGCGCTGAGCTGAGGGAAGAGCGACATCTCCTGAGGCAGGTAGGCCAAGGAGGTGCGGCGCAGTTTCAACCATTCATCCATAGAGATGTCGGCAACATCTCTGCGGTCGAAGAGGATCTTGCCGACATAGTCGCGGCGTGCTCCGAAGATATAGGAGCACATCGACGACTTGCCGCCGCCACTTTCAGCCTCGACCAGACAGATCGTGCCGCGACTGAAAGTGACTTCCGCGTTCCACACATCAGATGCCGGAATATGTTCCGACACGAACACTTGCGGCAACGTGTTCTGAAGATTTATTTCCTTCATATTTTATTACGAAGAAGAGTGTGTCTTGACTAAAAGACACACTCCATCCGGAGGCTTAGGCTGCCATCCTTCTTTACCAATTTTACAACTAACGATTTGAACTTGACATCATCGCCGAAGGGTTTGTCGGTAAACGAACCGCCGATCACAGCCCCTTTGAGATGCTTGGCGAGGTCGCTGACATTAGAAGTGCCTGTCACCTGACCCTTTTCGGCAAAGAGGAGTTTACCCTCTACCGAGGTCTTGGCCTCCGTCATAGCGATAAGTTCACTGATCGATGATGTAGAAGAGCCGTCAGTCTCGACCACACCCTTGAAATCATCTTCCGGATTTTCGGATCCAAAAGCGGCAGCTACAGTGCCATCGAGGCAAGTGAAGCCGCTGAGCATGGTGCCTGCCATCGAGGGGCCCTGCTTATTGGCAGCCTCGATGATTTGCTTCACCATCTTATTGGGGATACCCATAGCCACCACGCCATCGGCAGTGCCGGAGAGTTTATTGATGACATCGACATCCACCTCTTCGACAGAAATGTTGATCTTGGAGGGGTTACCTTTAGAGTTATAGATGCCGGCATCAGCCACGATCTTATCCTTCTCCACATTGACGGAATAGATAATGCTCTGTGCGTCATCGAAGACAGTAGCGAGGCCGGCTTGAGCCATAGAGCGTTCGGCGAAATCGCCCGACATCTGGCGTGTCAGTCCGGCGATACCGGCCCACCCCTTGACATCGTCGGAGATTTGTGTCATCTCCTTGGCAGCGCTGTTATTGGCAAAGCTGCGATCGGCAGGGAGTTCCTTGAGATATTTCACATCCTTGGCATCGATGGTCGGTGAGTTGAGGACACACCAGAAGCGGTTGCTGATGATGGCATAATTGCCTGCCACATCCACACCTTCTTGAGTAGAGAACTGAGCGCCGACAGCCTCTTGGACAGCCTTCTTGAACTCGCCTGTCTTGTTGACATAGCCGGTGATGTAATATTTATAGGTAGAGTTAAATATAACCATCGGCGAATCGGGGGCGACCACGAGGAGGGGAGCGAATTGCTTGGCATCTGCGACATCGGCTTGGGCGAGGATCTCGTTAAATTTCATCTGTTTACCATCGATCACCACCCCCTCTTTCTTGGCGAGGCTTTCGGTATTCACCACCATCACCATAGCGGCGTCAGCGGGCACACTTTGGAGTAATTCCTCAACATCGACTGCGCTATCAGACGAACAGGAGGAGAAGAGCAGCCCCGGCAGATCCAGGCGGACAAGGAGGACGACTCCTTTGTATGCGAGATCAGCGGAAGATGGGAAAAGATCCCCCAGGTGCCCCAAAAGCCGGAGGGGATGCCGTTACTGCATTGGCTTGTCAACAAGATCACCTTTGGCTATGTCTACAAGGAAGAGCGGGCTGAAGCGGACGCCCGCGAGGCCGCGTACCAAAAGGCCAAGGCTGACTATGCGGCCTCGGAAGAACTGGACTCGGTTTTGCAGGAATATCGGGCGGACCGCCAGAAGCAGATCCGGGAG